>LNZQ01000208.1:0-6683 GCA_002007315.1 Epulopiscium sp. Nele67-Bin004 | reverse complement strand
GTTCGAGAAAAAATAATCGCCTCATTTGAGCGAGGACTAAAAAAATCACTTCCACAAGAAGTTCTTGACGATGAAAAAGCTATGAAAAAATTTAGCGTGTCTATGAACTTGAGCGAGCCAGCAGGCTTAACGTTAACTTTGAACAGCTTGAAACGATACTTAGAAATCGCATCGACGTTGGTGTTGCGAACTTTTTTGAGGCTTTAAGACAATCGTTTGAAAATCCTGTTGCAAGAGGTACGGAGAAAATCAACATATTTTTAGCTGGAAACTCTAGCAAGTCGGCTATCGTGACGGAGCTTTTTGACAAGCACATTGAGCAGGCGAAGTTCGGCTTTTATTTGGGTGACGTTGACCGAAATGAAAAATTTGAGATGAAGATATCGCCTGAAAGTGCATACGGCGAATGGGTTGAATGGATCACAAGTTGATAGCTTTGAGCTGTATTATACGAAGTTGCCGTCTGCAAGCACGATGGAGCTTGACATTTCGGAGGCTGCGAAAGTTTCATTTGAAATAGAAGACTGTTATGAAGATGATGACGTGGCTGTGTTTGTTAGACCTGTGAACCCAGACGAGATTGAGTATGTTGTGGCTAGACGAGATGGCGATGAACTGGAATTTTTGGAGGACGTGGTGCGAAAAAAATTGGCTTGATAATGACACAAACTGTGGTGTATACTAGTCTAAAGGAGATGATTATATGGAAAAAATAGCAGAATACGAACACATTTTAAACCCTCGCAAAGTTGAGATAATAGACGATATTGTGTATATGTCGCCAGCACCGAGCGTTAAACATCACAATATTATGGGGAATATTTGGATAGCGTTCAAAAATTACCTAAGAGGCAAAAAATGTAAGCCTCGTATGGAATGTAACGTATACTTTAATCCCGATAAGCCAAAACAGCACGTTATACCCGATGTGGCTATATTATGTGAGCCAGATAAGATGAAACCTAACGGTTATTACGGTGCGCCAAGTTTGATAGTAGAAATTTTATCGACAAACAAAAGGGACGATTTGGTAATAAAATTTGACTTGTATCAAAAATTAGGCGTAGGCGAATATTGGATTGTTGAGCCTTTGGCAGATACGATAACGCAGTATATTTTGGTGGACGGCAAATACGAGAGGTTGGGCGTTTATTATTATTTGACACCAGAAGAAATTGAAGACCTTGAAGAAAGCCAGCAATCAGAATATAAATCGTTTATAACGCCAGAGTTGTTCAAAGATTTGGATATTTCGCTTGAGGAAATTTTTGAAGATTAGGGGGCTTAACAAATGAATTATGGGCTGTTAAGTAATGATGACAATTTTACTATTTTTGAGGCTAATAACAAAATGATACGCTTTAAAACATCGACTAAACTTGAAAAGTATGTTGATGTTTTGGAATGGGATAACGGGTATTTAGTTGTGATAGCGAAATACCAAGGATTACCCGAGATGGAGGAGTATATCGACTTGTTACCGATATTAGAAAATTTGTATATAGATGCTCATACATTTTTAGAGCCAGTGGAGGAAGTGAGGATAAAAAATGTCGGATATTGAAAATATCGACCCAAATAGCAAGCCAGAAAATACAGTAAATGATACTAACGACACCGAAAATATTAGTCTTGACGCTATCGTTAAGTCGCTACTAAAGTTGTCGCCTAAATGTATCGTTGGTACGCTTAACAATTTTTTCGACTTATCGTTAGACCCAGACACCGTGATTATTAAACCACGTGATGGGGGCTTTCAGCGAGCAGACTTAAACTATGACGAGATTGAGGCAGATTCGATTTCGGAAATTGACAAAAAACTGTATCACCTAGAAATACAAACGATTAAAGACAAGTCTATGCCAAGCAGAATGGTTGGGTATGGGATTTCACTTGCTCAAGAAACGTATGAATACATTGATGGGAAACTTGTGCTAACTATGCCGTATCAAGCTGTGTTGTATTTGGAGGAAAATAAAAATATTGAAGACGTTGAAGTTAAAATAATTTTCCCTAATAATACAAGTGTGGAGTATGCGATACCAACAAAAAGGCTGTGGGAGTTTAGCATTGGGGAACTTCACGAGCGTGAGATGTACAATTTGTTGCCACTAAAAGTGTTTAGCCATCGCAAAAAGCTTAAGTATATAGCAAGCAAGAAAAACATTTCGGAGGAAGAAAAACTTCGTCAAATTACAGCTGAAAAAGAACATTTGCTTGACACTATAAGGGAACTGCACGGTATTATGAAAAATATTTTGCCTGTGCTTGAGGATAACGATGTACATTCAATGTTTTTGGCGATGACTAACATTGTTGAAAACTTGAACCATAATTTTATTAAAGATGACAAATTTAAGGTGGAGGTGATTGATATGACAAAAACATTTTATGATCCAGCAGTGGAAGAACGAGGAATAATAAAAGGGATTGATCAAGCTACTTTAGACATCGCAAAAAAAGCACTTATAAATGGTGCAAACAAAGAATTTATAGCAAGTATAACGGGGCTATCTTATGATGAAATTGAAGAACTAAAAGAGAGTCTTTAACGGTGTTTGAGGTGATTGATATGACAAAAACATTTTATGACCCAGCGGTGGAAGAACGAGGGATACAAAAAGGGATACAAAAAGGTATTATACAAGTAGCAAAAAACCTGTTAGATATACTGGAAGATAGTACGATTGCACTTAAAACAGGTTTGACAGTTGAAGAAGTAAAGCAACTTAGAGCAGACAGTGGTCAAGAGGGTGACATAAGATAACAATTACGCCAATTGAGCAACCAAGACAAATGCAGTTGGACTAACATCAAAAAGGACATTTAGCAAATTGTTGAATGTCCTTTTATTAAAGAAGAAACTGTTTCACCACATATTAGCGAATATATATTATCTTTATACAATCTTTACAACTATCCAACAACCATTTAACAAATGTGTAACAATATAAGTTACAATTGGACAAATATAAGGCGTACAGCCTATTTTTTTATGTAAAATTGTCCTAAATAGTTTTGCTTGACTAACTGGCATATATAACTATTTTAATAACCAAGTTATACATATATGTTACAGATGTGAAAAAATTATGTTGACAATTGTCACCAGCTCCATTAAAATAAAACACAACAATTTGAATTTTGCAAGACGGCTAATGCGAACTTGTAAAATGTTCATTTTTTAAAACACAAAAATAATATTTTCACAATAGAAAGGAATAATAAAATGAAAAAATTTGCCAAAAAATTTGCATTATTATCAATGGCCACAATTATGCTTGTAGGTTGTAGCAGTGGTGGAGGCTCAACAACAAGTTCAAGCTCAAGTGGTGGCGGAAGCTCAACAAGCTCAAGCAGTGGACCAAGCGGAACTTCAGTTATCGCACTTGGAAGTGTAAACGGTATTTTCAGTCCGTTTTTCGTACAAACAACATACGATAGAACGATATGTGATACAGTGCACGAATATTTAATTGAGATTGATAGACAAGGGCACATCATTCCAAACTTAGCTGACTATACAGTAGAAGAAATTGTAAATGACGCTGGCGAAATCCAAACAGTGTATACGTTTAAGTTTTTTGAAGGTATAACTTTTAGTGATGGTACACCAGTTACGGCTGATGACTTAATTTTTAACTACAAAGTGTATTTGGACCCTACATACGACGGAGCTTGGCCACTTGCAGTGTTGCCAATCGTTGGAGCAGACGACTATAAAAATGGTAGCGCAACAGAAGTTGAAGGTATCAAAAAAATTGATGATTTAACAGTTGAAGTTACACTTGACGGGGTTGACCCATCTGCAATTCACTCTCTAAGAGTTGCCGTGTTGCCAGAGCATTATTACGGTGAAGGTTTCGTTAAAGGTGATTTGTCAACAGTTAAAGACAAAACAGGTTCACCAATGGGTGCAGGTGCATACGTGTTTGAAAGCTTTGAAAACAACATTATCAACTTAGCTGCAAACGAAAACTACTACTTTGGAACGCCAGAAATTGCAAAAATTAAGTTCCAAGTTATAGATTCGGCAAATATGTTTGAAGCAGTTCGTTCAGGAACAATCGACATTGCAGACCCGTCAGCAACGCCAGAAATGGTAGCTATGGTTGAAGAAGCTGGACTTCACTATGAGCTAGTTACACACAATGCATACGGATATATTGGGCTTAATGCAGAGCATATTCCAGATGTAGACGTTCGTAAAGGGCTTATGTATCTTATGAACAGAGGGCCTGCAATTGAGTCTTACTATGGACCACACGCAACAGTAATTGAGCGTCCAATGTCACAAGTTTCTTGGGCTTATCCACAAGACGCAGAAGAAATTTATGGATATAGCAAAGAAAAAGCACTTGAGCATTTCTTGGCAGCAGGATATGAGCAAATTAATGGACAGCTTGTTAAAGATGGTGAGCAACTTAAAATTGAAGTTGGTATTTCTGGAAACGGTATAATGGATCACCCTGTTGCTCCAATTTTAACACAAATGAAAGTTGACCTTGAAGACCTTGGCGGCTCAATGGAAATATTTGATACAGATAGTTCATTATTCTTTGATAAACTCGCATCAAAAGAATGGCAAATGTGGACAGCATCTTGGACAGGAAGTGCAGACCCTGATATGTACAGATTTTATCACACAGAAGGTTCTTCAGATCGTCACGAACTTAAAGACCCAGAACTTGACGCTATTCTTGAAGCAGCAAGAAACACGCTTGACACTGATGAACTTTTAGATTTGTATCACGCAGCACTTGAGTATGTTGTTGAAGAAGCAATCGTTATGCCGGTTTACCAACGTCAAAACATGTATATCTTTAACCCAGAAATGATTGATATTGACTCATTGCCAGACGATATGACATCATTCTACTTATTCTACGATGAATTACACAACTTAAAAATGAAATAAAACTTGAGGGGCAGTTTTTGCCCCTATATAAAAAAACATTAAACAAATATTAAAAGGATGTGAAAGTTATGTGGCAATATATAGTTAGACGACTTGGCGTTTGTGTAGTAGTTCTACTTGGTGTATCAATGATAGTTTATGCACTAATTAGAAGTGCCCCAGGGGACTACGTTTCAACATTAACAGCGGGTAACCCAGACATTACGCAAGAACTTATTGACCAACTTAACGAGCTGTACGGGCTAAACGACAGTATCCCTGAAGGATATGCAAAATGGCTTGGTGGCGTTGTACAAGGTGACTTGGGTGACTCTTTCCTTGAGCAAAAACCTGTTACAGAAGTGTTAAGTTCAAAAATGTGGGTATCGTTTTGGATGGCGTTCCCAGCTTATATATTACAAATATTAATTGCAGTGCCGCTTGGTGTATTATCTGCAACGAAGCAATATAGCAAAACAGATTATTTTGTTACAACAATTGCCCTTATGGGTATGAGTTTGCCAAGTTTCTTCTTTGGTGCGATGTTACAAAGAGTGGTTGCACAAGAACTAGGCTGGTTGCCGCTATCAGGTATGAGAACGGCACGTATGGATTATGAAGGAATTGAACTAATTTTTGATATGGCTAGACACTTTGTGTTGCCAATTATGGTTATTACGATGCTTGGTATCGGTGGACTTATGCGTTATGTTCGTACGAACATGCTTGAAGTTTTAAAAGAAGATTATATTAGAACTGCTAGAGCTAAAGGGCTTAGCGAAAGTAAAGTTATTTATAAACATGCGTTCAGAAATACACTTATACCTATCGTTACTATTTTAGGTGGAATGTTGCCAGGACTGTTTTCAGGTTCGATGATAACAGAAGGTATATTTGGAATTGATGGTATCGGAAATATGTCGCTTTCAGCACTTAGAGGTGGGGACATACCGTTTATAATGGGTTCAACGCTGTTTATGGCAGCACTTACTTTGCTTGGAACGCTAGTTTCGGACGTACTTTACGGGGTTGTTGACCCACGTGTTAGACTAAAATAAGGAGGCAGAAAAAATGGCTGAAGCAAACAAAAAAGACTTAAATCTTGAAAAAGTTGTTACACCTGGGCAACTTGTCCGCAAACGTTTTATGCGAAACAAACTTGCAATCGTTGGTGTTTGTATATTAATAGGAATGTTTATATTTTCATTTGTAGGCCCATTGTTTTCACCTTATGGAGAATACACGTTGTTTTATACGGCAGCAGACGGCGCACACAGGCTCAGCAGCCTCAGTGGACATCATGTGAGATGTAAAGATACTGAAAAGGATATTGATGGAGGAAGCCAAGAGGCAAGACAGATGCTGAGGTAGGACTTCTTGCTGTGGGGTTATTAACTTGCTCGCTACGTTACGTGTCTTATGTCACTGTACTTGCTCAGTGTTTGGCTGTCTTGCAAAGTTGTTAACTCTCTTGTCAAGTCAGTTTATTTGAAAGTTTTAGCCTGCAAATGTAACAGAAGTACACTTTTTAATTTCATCTATAGAAACATTACTTTAGTTTTGAAACAAATAAGCACCCGATTTTACATCAGTTAAAATGTAATCACAATTTCAGCCAGCACATTTTATTACATTACTGGGCAAGTCATATTTGTTGGTTTTATTACATTTTCAATCAACTTCAGTGCGAGTTTTGTTATATTTTCAGGAACTTATTACATTATTAGATGCTGAATGTCCAAACTGTTGTTTATCTCACAGTTACTGTGTGAAAAACTCTACTCAA
>LNZQ01000207.1 GCA_002007315.1 Epulopiscium sp. Nele67-Bin004 | reverse complement strand
TTTCACCAGTAGAAATTTTGTACATAATCTTGTTATAGCCTACCCCACTACTTACGTTGTTCATTGTTAGTCCCAACGTTTTAACTCTATTCTCAATAAATTCATCAATTAATGGCATATTATCACCCTCCTTGATATCCTAAATTGGCAAAAAGGCTTAGCTCTCGCCAAACCTTTTTATCTAACTTTATACAAATTCATTTTTTAACATTTCTTCAAGCTCAACATTAAACTCCTGAAGTTTTAATATCTCATTTCGCTCCCACAAATCCCAAAATCTTTCATACGTCGCTGCCATGTTATGCTCTCCCATTTGTTTTGCAACAAGCTGAATATTTGTAAATATGCAAGCCACAACGTTTGTTTCTTCTAGGTTATGGTCTTGTGCTTTAAGCACTTCTTCCCTAATCTCCGCCATCTCCATATCAAGTTGATACGCAGCATGTGCCGATTTATTTAGACGTTCCTGTATATGTTCAGGCATATTTTGCTTATATTTATATCTAAGCGAATGCTCAATGGTCGCCCAAAAATTCATGGCAAGCGTTCTAATTTGTATTTCAGCCAAAACAACTTTTTCACCCTCTGCCGTTTGCACAGGATATTTGATAATAATATGATAACTTCTATATCCACTTGGTTTAATATTTGTAATGTAATCTCTTTCTTCGACAACTTCCAAATCTTTTCCGTGTCTACAACGAATAAGACTCGTTACCGTATGAATATCTTCCACAAATTGACACATAATTCTTATGCCGGCTATATCTTCAATTTTTTCCTCAATCTGACTTAAAGGAATATCTTTCTTTTTTGCTTTTTCCAAAATACTAGAAATTCTTTTAACACGACCTGTCACAAATTCTATTGGTGAATATTCATCAAGACTAAGTCGTTCTTGCCTAATCGTCTTAAATTTGAGTTTCAATTCTTCCACCGCCTGAGCATATGGAATTAGAAGTCGTTTAAAACTTTGTGTTTCCATCATTGCACCTCTTTTCGGTTTGTTAGAAAATCCTTATTTATTATACCTAATTTTAGTCGATTATACAACAACAAAATCTTTCATATTTTTGGGACTTGCCTCATAACTTTAAGTATAGACAAAAACGAAAGGAGTTCTTTTATGAGCAAAAAAACGTTGGTGACAGGAACGCTAATATTAACATTTGCAAGTTTTATTACACGTATACTAGGCTTTGTTTTCAGGGTCTTTATGTCAAATATTATGGGTGCAGAAGGTATGGGGCTATACCAGCTTATTTTCCCGATATATATGTTGGCTTGGGCAGCGTGTTCGGCAGGTGTTTCACTAGCTGTGTCAAAAAAAGTTGCCGAATTTACGGCACAAAAGCTTTATCAAGATTCTATTCGCACGCTAAAATGTGCAATAGTAATATCTTGCGTAACATCAATACCAATTTCAATATTGTTGTTTACTTGCTCCGAACAAATAGCAACATACGTTGTACATGCTCCTGATACGGCACTTGCATTAAAAATGCTTGGTACATGCCTACCGTTTATGGCGACGGCGTGTTGTATTCGTGGGTATTTTCAAGGTCGCCAAGAGATGGCAGTCCCTGCAACTGCACAAGTTATAGAACAAGTTGCAAGAATGGTTATTATTTACTGTATGGCTGGATTTTTTATCCCACACGGAATGGAATACGCTTGTGCACTTGCGATGCTAGGTCTTTGTGGTGGGGAGCTTATGTCGTGTATTTTTACTGTTATTATGTACAAAGTTACAAAAAGCAAATTGCCACTTAAAGCAGCGACTGTTCCATACAACACGTTGTTTCAGTCGATATTTTATATGTCACTACCAATAACAGCAAACAGATTTTTAACGTCGTCATTACATTCAATCGAAAATATTTTGATACCTATACAACTTCAAAAATTCGGACTAGAGTCTGCACAGGCACTGGGCGTATACGGTATGTATTCGGGTATGGCTATGCCGTTGTTGTTTTTCCCGTCTATGTTAACGGGGTCGCTTTCTGTTGCACTAATTCCTGCTATATCTGAGGCGAAAGCAAAAAGCAACACACGTCTACTTCAAAAAACAGTTGGAATGTCAATCCAATTTTCGGCCATTATCGGTATCGGTGCAGCAGGGCTATTTTTGGCGCTAGGTCAAGAAATAGCTATGGCTACATACAATATGGCAGAAGTTGGCGAAATACTAAAAATGCTCGCAATGATATGCCCATTTTTCTACTTGCAAAACATTTTGACAGGTGTGTTAAACGGTCTTGGACTTCAAAAAATGACGTTCAAAGGAAATATTATGGCGTCAGTTGCATGTATTTTGTTGATTTTATATTTAGTTCCACAACAAGGGTTGCTTGGTTTCACATTGGCACTTTTGGTGCAATCTGGCTTCGCAACGACATATCATTTATACCACGCTCTAAATTCAATAGAACTTCCTGTTGATATAGTTGGCTGGATGTTAAAACCCGCTATCGCAATAACTTGTGGTTGCATGGCAATTAGATACATATTTGACAGCTTTTTAATTACAAATTTGTCGCTTAAACTTGCAACTTTTATTGCCGTTGCAATACTTGGCGGGTTTTATATCTTATTTTTATTTGCGTTCAAATGTCTTACAATGGACGACGTAAAATCGTTTATCAAGTAGTATAATACTTTTTACCCACAAGCTTATCTGGCAAATATTGTTGTTCAACATAATTGTCTGGATAACTGTGGGGGTATTTGTACCCAACACCTTGGTTATCTCGCAAATGCATAGGGACAGTTCCAATGTCAGATGTTCGCACATCAGCCAGTGCAGCATCAATCCCTTTGTATGCTGCATTCCCTTTTTTTGCACAGGCGATATAAGTTGCCGCTTGTGCCAAAATAATTCGCCCCTCTGGCATACCAATTCGCTCAACAGCAAGCATTGCATTTGTTGCAATAACCAAAGCCTGCGGGTCAGCATTGCCAACGTCTTCACTTGCACATATTACAATTCGCCTTGCAATAAATTTTATATCTTCGCCCGCTTCAATCATTCTCGCCAAATAATGTAACGTTGCATCGGGATCACTGCCTCGCATACTTTTAATAAACGCCGATATAACGTCATAGTGATTTTCGCCTTTTTTGTCATAGTTCAAAGCTTTCTTTTGCATACATTCCGATGCAGACTCAAGCGTCACATGTATCTTTTTGTCGGCTGGGTCTCGCTCACTTGTTGTCACTGCAAGCTCAAGCGTATTTAACGCAACACGTGCGTCACCCCCACACATGTTTGCAATGAAGTTTGCAGCGTCGTCTGTAATTTTTATTCCGTATCCACCAAGCCCCCGCTCAACGTCATTTATAGCGTCTTGCAATATTTTTTTGATGTCTGCTGTTTCAAGTGGTTTAAGTTCAAATACTAGTGACCTAGAAATCAGTGCCCTATTTACTTCAAAATATGGATTTTCTGTTGTTGCACCAATCAAAATTAGTGTGCCATCTTCAGTATGTGGCAACAATGCGTCCTGCTGTGCTTTGTTGAAACGGTGTATTTCATCTATAAAAATAATAGTTTTTTTGCCTGATACAGCTGTATTTGTTTTTGCGTCTTGAACAGCTTGAACAATTTCAGCTTTTCCACTTGTCGTTGCGTTTATATTTATAAAATATGATTGTGTTGTGTTGGCGATAACTTTTGCGATAGTCGTTTTGCCAGTCCCAGGTGGCCCCCAAAATATTAGCGACGATAGTTTGTCTGCAACAATTGCACGGTGTAATAACGTTTTTTTGCCTAAGATGTGCGATTGCCCAACGATATTTTCAATGTTGCGAGGACGCATCTTTGCCGCAAGTGGTGCGTCTGTCTGGCGTTTTTTGTTTGAAACGTAGTCAAAAATATCCATAATTTCTCCTCTTTATGTTATTAAGCATCTAATGATTTTAACTTTTTATTTTGTAGTAGAGTGATAGAGTCATCATCTGATGCATTATTTGTGCCAAGTTCACCTCTAAATGCCCTAGCAAGTATTGACTTTTTCATGAGGTCGATTTTCTCTAGCAAGTTATAGAGGTCGTAGGCTTGTTGCTCTTTTGTTAGCAAGGTGTCAAGTATACGAACTATTTCGGTTTGTTCGTCAAGTGTGGGGACGGGAATAATTAAGCTCCTAGATTGAGTTACAGAAATATTTGCTTGTCCTACCATTCCTCTTGTATCCGCAATAACTTCTTTTAGTGTTTTTGGATAAACTAAACAATAATATAAATATTTATAATGTAATTTCTCTTTTGCCCGAAATCGGACAATTGCCTGATTCATACTCCAACTCGGATAATCATCTGGTATAATAGCAATCTTTCTTAACGGAGGACCTACTATATTCATTATTACATCGTTAGGTACTAATATTGAGGATTTTAGTTTAGTTTGTTGAATTTCTGTGCTTATGAACTGTGGCTTATACTCAAATTCTACTTTATTATTAATAATATTATAAACTTTTAGAAACGGTATTTCACCATTATCTGAAATATCTTTTGTAGGTGTCTTTCCACAAGTTATTTTTTCGCATATTTCTTCCAATTTCTTTTCTTCCCAACTGTCAAGACTAACCCCATGCTCCTCACGCCATTTTGCAGTAAGCTCCCCAGTGAACGCCTTATGCAAAATCGCAAATTTCCTATTTTCAAATGCCTCCAACGCCGACTGCACAAGGTCTCGTGCGCTGTCAAGCTTAACAAATAACGACTCAATCGTGTTAACTATACGCTGTTGCTCAGCAACTGGCGGAAGTGGAAACGGCAACTCTCTTAAAACTTTTACACCAACTCCACCTATTAGCCCATGTCTAGCCAACGCAAAAGAATTATAAAACATATTAGACATCAAATAATAATACTCAAATTTTTTATAAGCTTTATCAGTTGTAAACGCACATAATTTATTTCCAAAGCAAACATTTTCTTCTACGAAGCCTATTTTTCGCCCCGAGCTACCACCTTCAATACATAACAAAGTTGTGTTTGCAGGAGCTACTTTAAATTTTTCATAATCAAAAATTTTTACACCATTTTCATAGTTAATATCTCCGTTTACACCAATATCTTTAGTAGCTATAAAATTATGTCCTACCTCTAGGTTAGTATACTTTTCTTTTTTAACTTTTTCGTTAATACTATTTCCAGTATACAAGGTGTATACCTCTCCTAGTGTCGTCCATCTCCAATTGTCTGGTATTTCATATAACATAATCACCCTCCATAAAATATATTTATACAAAGTGTATCATTACTTTACCATACAAGCAATAAATTTTTCATTTGTTCAACAAAAAAAGAGGCACACTCGCCTCTTAAATAACTATCTATTTTGAAATTTTTAACATTCCCTGAATCTCCCACATCTGAAGTGGGATTCTAAAAGTTAATAAAAAAACTTTATTTAAGAAGTTTGATAGCTTATGCTACCCTTTTTCTTATTGGCGTATTCAGTTCGCCCCTACTGTATAAACTTGCAAAGTCACAAGTTACAACACTACTTTTTATCATTGACAACATCAACGAAGTCACAACACACGCTATATATCCAATCATTGTATATATAAATATTTTATTGTTATATGAATTTTTTTATATGTATAATTTCTGTACCAAACACTTTGTTATATATCGTGCAACCTAGTAATGCTAACACACTTGCATTCAAAAATAAACTTTTGTAATACAATGTAACCATAAAAATAGCCCCTAGACAGCATATCTAGGGACTTTAATCTATTTATATTTTTTAATCTCTTGCAACACGTTCGTCGTTCCATTGTTATTTTTATTCGCTGTCATCGTATTACAATAAAATTCTCTATTCATATATACTTTATTTATCGTTTCAATCAAAATATCTTTATTTAGTTCTTCCTCTTGGATAACCTCTGAATAACCTTGTTTTTGCATAGATGCCGCATTTAGAATTTGGTCACCACGACTCGCCTCTTTTGATAGAGGAATAAGAACATTTGGTATAGCAAGTGCGATAATCTCGGCAAGTGCATTTGCTCCTGCTCTCGATAATATTATATCTGTCACGGCAAATAAATCTGGCAACTCTGCCCCAACATACTCAAATTGTCTATAACTTTTTATACTATTTAAACTTTCGTCCAAATTTCCACGACCACAAATATGCACCACATTAAATTTTTCGGTAAATTCGCCCAACGCCTCACGTACAGCATTGTTAACTTTTACTGAGCCGAGGCTTCCCCCCATTATCATAAGCACAGGTTTATTGTCCTCAAACTTACACAATTTAGCTCCATCACACTTACGCCCCTTAAATAGCTCTTGCCTAATTGGCGTTCCTGTTAATACACCTTTTGAACCTACATACTTTAATGTTTCTGGAAAGTTTACACATATTTTGCTGGCACTTCGTCCTGCAATTTTATTTGCAAGACCCGGAGTAATATCTGATTCATGAATTATTACAGGGATATTTAAAAATTTTGCTGCCATAACAACAGGCACCGATACATAACCACCTTTTGAAAACACTACATCTGGCTTTAATTTACGAAGTAATTTATATGAGTCAAGCAACCCTTTGACAACTTTAAATGGATCTTTAATATTTTCAATTGACAAATATCTACGAAGTTTCCCCGAAGATATCTCATAATAAGGAATGTCTAATGCTGATATTAATTCTTTTTCAATCCCATTTTTGCTACCAATATAACTAATCGTCCATTCTTCCTCAATCAATTTAGGTAGTAGTGCAATATTGGGGGTTACATGCCCTGCGGTTCCGCCTCCTGTTAGCACAATAGTTTTCACTTTAATACTCCTCCCTCTGGGCTTTTCGCCTCTAAATATAACTAGTTATGTAGTTATTTCATGTCAAATATTATTATATTCATTAACTAAAAAAATTATATCATGGCACTACTAAAAAGTAAATGGCGATAATTTCAACGAAAAAATACGCTGGGTGTACCAACGTATTTTTGTTGTTATCCTCTAGCCAGCTTAACCCTAATTTTGGAAGAAAAATATTCTACTATTAACACCAAAATTACTAAACCTATCAATATCGAGCTTACTTCGCTCCATCTATAAGCATTCATCGCAAATATTAGCGGTGCACCAACTCCTCCTGCTCCAACAAGCCCAAGAACTGTTGCATCTCTAAGGTTCATGTCAAATCTGTAAATAATTGTTGAAGCAAAATCTGGTATAAGCTGGGGAATTATCCCAAATCTAATTTTTTGGAAAGTGTTGCACCCAATGGCATCAAGCGACTCCAAAATTTTTATATCCAAGTCCTCAATTGATTCAATATATAACTTTGATACCATTCCTATTGATGCAAATGACATTGTTAATAACCCTGCAAAAGGTCCTGTCCCTGCAACTCTAACAAATACAACTCCATAAATAAATACTGGCACTGTTCGTATTACCATAATTACCGTTCTAAATATTAATGCTATCAGTTTTGGCATAAGGTTCGTTGCACTCAAAAACGATAATGGTATCGCAAGAACTGCACCTACAATTGTTCCCATAAATGCAATAGCCATCGTTTCAACTAACAAATATGGTACGCCAGAATCCGTAAAGTTTATCAAAAATCCCCAGTCTGGCGACATCAAGCCATTTAACATGTTTTTTGCAATGACTAGTCCATCAGTTGATATATTTGAAAAATTCATTGCTGTTGACGACCACAACATAAGAGCTATTAATATAACAGCAGAAATAATTTGTTTATTACGTTTTTCCATACTGTTCCTCCCTTACGTTAATTGTTTACGAATATAGTGACTTACATATTCGATAATCGCAACTGTAATAAAAAGTACAAGCAATATAATACCTACATTACTATATTCTCGCCAACCAATATTTTCATTTATAATTTGCCCAATACCACCAGCACCAACATAACCCAAAATTGCAGCATATCGCACATTTCCCTCAAAGTTGAACAAACAGTTTGCAATGTATGACGGCAACACTTGAGGCACAATCGCCGCAATAAAAGCTTGTGTTTTCGTTGCTCCCATCGCCTCCATCGCCTCAAACGCGCCCATATCAACAGTTTCAATTTGTTCATACAGCAATTTCCCAATATAAGCAAATGTAAATATTGTAATAGCTGTAGTTCCTGCAAGCGTTCCAATTCCCAACACATACGTTGCTATTAGTGCTATTACAAGCGTTGGCAACGTTCTAACTATACTCAAAAATAGTCTAGCCAAGTTTAATACAATCTTGTTTTTCATAATGTTGCTTGCCGATATTACTGCTATCGGGATAGCAAGCAGTGCACCTAAAACCGACCCAAACAACGACATTTTTATAGTATCAAACAACGGGTTCCAAATTCGTGATATATAACCAAAATTTGGTGGTATCATACGTCCAAAATATATAAAAAACTCGTTTCCACGTTCAAGTAGTACAGACATACTAAACCCTGTCATTTCAACCGAAAAATATAGTGCTATTAATATTGCTATTATAACAAATGGCATAACCGAACGAGGTTCTTGCGACTCCTTACCATTTGCTAACGTTATTTTTTTTGGGGTAAACATTTATACCACCTCCAAAATATCTGCCGCATGCTCACCATAAATTGTTACCAAAACATCTTTTGTTACGTCTTTTGAACTTCCATCATAAACAACTTTTCCTGCTCGCACGCCAATAACCCTGTCTGCATACTCCAGTGCCAAATCAACGTGGTGTATATTAATCAATATCGAAATATTCATTTCTTTGTTTATATTTCTAAAGTCGTTCATAACTTGTTTTGCTGTAACAGGGTCTAGTGCTGCAACAGGCTCATCAGCAAGTATAATTTTTGGGTTTTGTGCAAGCGTCCTAGCAAGTGCCACACGCTGTTGTTGCCCACCAGACAATTGGTCAACCCTAGTATACGCTTTGTCTAGTATGCCCACTTTGTCCAGTGCCTCAAGTGCTTCTTTTTTTGCGGCTTCATCAAACACTCCAAACAAGTTTTGCCACCAGTTTAGTTCTGGCACTTTTGAATTTAAAACATTTCTTATAACAGTAGTTCTTGTTACTAGGTTAAAAGATTGAAATATCATTCCTATATTTCGTCTATATTGGCGTAATGCCTTGCCTTGCAACGTTCCGATTTCAACACCATCTACAGTCAAACTACCGTCGGTTATATCATGCATACGATTTATTGTTCGTATTAGTGTTGATTTTCCCGCTCCTGACAATCCTATTATCGCAACAAATTCACCTTGCTCAATGGTTAATGATACATCATCAAGTCCTTTAACGCCATTACCATACAACTTGCTTGCTTTATCAAATTTTATCATATCGCTACACCTTTTATATTAGTTAAATTGTCTAATAAATTGTTGTGCTTGACGTTCTGAATCATAATCTGACGACTCAGCTTTTTGGTAGCCTTTGTGGTTATAAATAGAAATAATTTCTCTACCTTCATCAGTGTTTCCAATGTCAATTAGTGCCGACTGTATTGCCGTTGCAAAGTTACCATCTAATCTTTTTGACACACTTACAGTATCGTTATAAATAGCAGGTGTAACCCCTATAACGTCAACATCTTCCCAAATAGAGTTTTCACGCCCAAATTCACCTGTCCAAAGCGACTCATTGTCACGGCGTGCATCAGCATAAATAACAGCGATGTCGGATTGTCCAGATGCAAGACGAGCAAACGCCGAACCGTAAGAATCTGCTGGAACTGCCGATGGTAAATCTAATATAGTTTTTTCGTAGTTTTCTTGTAGCCAAATTGACGGATAAATATATCCTGCTGGCGACGTTGGCGACATAACGCTCCAAACAGCCGTGCTAATATCTTCCCAAGTTAGCTCCCCACCAGAATTGATTATATCAGCAAGTTCACGCCCTTTTGCTGACGGTCCTGCAATAACAAGCGAACGGTATGACACTGCCATGTCGCTTGACGGTTCTGTAGGTTTGTTGTCGTTCCAATCTTTTGCTGAGTCAGAATCAATACTTAGCCCATCTCTTGTCGCTGTTAAAATTACGTCCGCTCCATCGTCATATAAAACATATGTTCCACCTGGGATAAATCCAACGTCAATAGTACCTGCGTCAAGCCCCTCCCCAATAACTTCATAGTTTGTCCCAACTGTGATATCCACATCATTGACATCATAACCATAGTTAGTTAATGTTTCTTGCAATAGATTTTTTAGTGGCTCAGTAGCTGTAACAATTTCTTCTGGATCTCTTGATGGAACAAATCCAATTGACAATTTATCAATTGAGATAAGTCCATCATTGTCACTCGTGTTGTTTGTTACGTTGTTCGTTGTGTTGTTTGTCGTGTTGTTCACAGTGTCTGGCGTCCCATCATCTGTTGAACAAGCTGTTAATGCTACTAATGATAATGCAAGTGTTAAACCAAATTTTAGTGTATTTCTCATAAAGCCCCTCCAAATTTGTTATTTAATATTATAGTAATATATATTATTCAACAATTTCAAGGTGGTAAATATAAAAACTACAAAATTTTTGTTAGTTTGGTATAAGCTTCATATTAATTGCATCTTCTCTAGGGTTTGTATAATAATTTTTTCGCACTGATAACTGCTTAAATCCAAGTTTTTCGTAGATGTATCTAGCAACATGATTTGAAGCACGAACTTCAAGCATAATTTCGGTCATTTCTTTTTCGCAAGCAAACTGAATCATATGATTAATTAGTGCTTGTGCAACACCTTGTCCCCGTGCGGTTGGTGAAACAGCAACATTTGTTATTTGCCCTTCGCCAACAACGTTCCAAAGCCCTATATACCCAACTATTTTTGTATCTATCACAGCCACCCAATAATATGCAATTGGATTTTTTAGGTCAGCTTTTATTGAATTTAGCGTCCAAGGTACTGAAAAACATTGCGTTTCTATTCCAAAAATTTGATTGGCATCTATGTTAATTGCCCTGCGTATCGTCATTTTGCTCCCTCTCCTCAAGTTCTCGTTGGGCTTGAGGCTTGCGTAAATAAATAGGAGCAAAAGAGTCCACGTCACTTGTTTCGCCTTCAATTACTTTTGTATAGGCAATATGTGCAAGAACACTAGCCCGTGGCATACACAAAAAGCTTGGTGCAAATACTGCTTCAAGTTTTGCCAAAATTTGTTCTTTATACACGTCTATACCGTCCCCCACGAAAATTATTTTTTTATTGTATTTTAATATTATATTTATCATATCTTCAACATCAATACATTTTGGTTGCTCAAGAGTGACCAGTGTATCCCCCTCAAATGTATACAATGCTGAATAAGCTTGGTTTCGTCTTGCGTCCATAATAGGGCATATAAGACCTTCTTGTCCAATCATTGCGTAGGCAAGCACTTCAAGTGTCGAAACACCAACAATCGGCACATCAAGTGCAAGTGCCAACGCTTTTGCAGTTCCAACCCCTATTCGTATTCCTGTAAATGACCCCGGGCCACTCGCCACAGCAACTGCGTCAAACTCATAAATTTGTATCATTTTTTGCATATGTTCAAGTAGTGGCATAATTGTTTCTGCGTGTGTAAGTTTGTTGCAAATATAATATTCGCCAATCAGTTTGTTATTTTCGCTAACAGCAACACTTCCTGCCATTGATGTTGCGTCTATCGCTAATATTCTCATAAAGTTTCTTGCCTCTCAACTATAATTTTTCGGTAATCAAACCCTTTATCAAGGTCTTTTTCTATATAAATCCACGTTGCATTTGACGGGATAGCATCTTCCACGTTGTTTGCCGATACGAAAAATATATATAAATCTAACATAATCTATATATTTCTACTGTGATGCGACTTATACCTATTAGGTTTTTCGTCTTGCATCTTCCTGCTTCATAGAATCTGTCCTCGGCACTATCCCCCTACTAACATTTGATGTAACTCTCCACAGGCTTAACTTCCCCAGTATCGATAGGTACTAATAGTTAGATAAATTTATACTTGCATTTAAGTCACGGTCTATCACTAATCCACAACATTCACATTTATAAATTCTATCTTTTAGCTTTAAATCTACTTTTTTATTACCACATTTACTACATAATTTTGATGATGGAAACCATCTATCTGCTACAACAAAATTTATAAAATACATTTCGCACTTATATTTTAGTTGCCTAACAACTTCATAAAGCTTTTGTTCTAT
>LNZQ01000206.1 GCA_002007315.1 Epulopiscium sp. Nele67-Bin004 | reverse complement strand
AGTCCTTGCGAATAATATATCATTCTCTTTAACTAGATATTTATCTTCTAAAATACCTAAAGGGGATACAATATTTTGTTGACTATACTTATTAGAATTTTCGTCTATATCAGTAATTCTAATATACTTGTTTTTACCATCAAATATTGTAGCAGCAGCATTCATTCCATACTCAAGTTTAGTGGATACTTCTTTTAAACTAACTTCCTCCCACTCATCACTAAACCCCTCAAACCTTAACTTAGGTACACTCATAATTTATTCCTCCCGACTTTTAGAATATCCCTAACATAACAAAAACCACAAACAAAGTCAATACCTATGTCAAACACAAAAAAAGAGGCATTACGCCCCTTTCATACTACTCTTTTGATTTTTTAGCAAACATAGTGCCACCTGCCACCAATAAAACGGCTAAAACTACAAGTACAATAATTGTCGTGTTGCTTGATGTTTCTTCGGTTTGGGTTGATACAGGTGTTGGTGTTTCTTCTTGTTCTGGCTCATTTTGAACGGTAGGTGTGGCAACAGGCTCTGGTTCTTCCGTCGCAACTTCAGGTTCTTCAGGTGGTAAGTATTTTTGGATTTCCTCGTCTGTAATATCGGTTGATTTTATAAGTAGCGGAATATATTTATCAGTACCATCTTCGATAGTTTCTTTTTTTGCTAACATTTTATATCCATTAAAATTATTGTGATAGTTGCTTACGCCAGAATAATAAGCAGTTTCAAATGTAGTTATATTAAATATATAGTTGTCATTTTCTAAATTTGTTTGTTGTGTGATAGCTACATTTATAGGCATCATAAAACTTATATCATAAAAATCTCTATATTCTAAGTGAACACCTTCATCATCTACAATAATTTCTACTTCATTTGTAGGACTACCATCAAACCCAATTTCATACGCAGTATATTCGCCGTTTGGAATTTCTAAAGTTGTCCCAAGTATATCATATACAAAGTCATTTAGATTTTCTTTACTAGTTTTTGCATAGTATTTCCAGTCACCTTCTTGTCCAAGTGAGTATTCTTCAAGAAAATATGCATTAGGAATTCGATATACAGCAAAGTTTAACAAGTCTTGTACATCAAAAGTCAGTGCATCATAATAAATATTATCATCTACATGTAATAAGTTAGAATAAAGTGCATTTACTAAAGTTGAAATATCTTCTGATGATATGTCTATATCGGTAAGGGGTTCAGTTGCTGTTGAAAACAATAAATCAAAAAATTCTTCTGGCGTATGTTTAGCTGTAATACTGTAGGTTATATCATTACCATAGCCCCATTGATCTATAGCAAAATAACTGTTAGTTATATATTTTTCATAGCCTTGTTTATGTTGATTAAATTCGGTTTCACTCAATTGTTGCCTTTGCCCACTTTTAGTTAAGCTATAAGTTGTTTCTAAATTCTCAAAATCTGGATAACCATTAGCGTCTAGTGCCGCCCAGGTTTCCCAAGTTAGATAATCACTGTTATTTTGTATCTTATTGCCAGAGGTTAGGTCATATGCATCTAAACTATAACTGTATGTTTCGCCCATATCATGTGTTTCTTTACTGTCTAAAATACCAAGGGTATTATCTGCTACACCGATATAGCCTATAGTGGCAGTATCTCCTAAATATCCATAGTCACCTAATTTAGCTGATGATTTAACTACAGCTTGTCCGTTCTCAAAGTCAATTACCTCAACTATTAATCCGTCGTTGTATTTCAGAATAATTAATTCGTAGGTATTATCATTGTCAATATCTACTAAATCACCTGAAATAATTAGGTTTTTAAATCTATAATCAGAACTTTTATTAATTGGTACACTAATTCTTTCTCTTTCAATACTATAATCAGAACCGTCTATTACAAAAGTATCATTAAAATATGTGACGTTGTTTTCTAAATGGTAAAGATACGCCTGTGCTGCCTCCATATTTTCAGAGGCTTGAACTACAAAGCTACTGCACATTAAGGTGGCAGCTATTGCTATAAATTTTTTCATTTGGTTTCTCCTTAATTATTTTATTTACATATCTAAATAGTTTGTATCATGTTTTTTTGGTTCGTTATGTGAATTAGATTCTGACTTAGAAAATATCTGTTTTAATACTTTTCCAGTTGACTCTAGTCCCTTTTTTATTGCTATAGACACATCATCATCGGCTATAGGTTCAGTATGCACAGATGAAGTTGCTTGTTCTTGAGGGGTATCTTGTTGTGTTTGTGCGAGGATAGCATTCTCTTTTTCTTGTTGTTCTTGATAGATATCTTTTCTAATGTAGCCCAATCCTACTAAATAAGAAATATACATCTTGTTGTATAAAAAACAAAGAATAAAATTTAACAAGCCAAAAGAAATAATTGTTGATAAAAAGCTTAGAAAGAAACCTGCTATATGTCCTCTAAAAAGAGGAACGAAAGGTCCGAAAAACATATAAGAAAATGAAAATCCTCGTCGTACTCTTTTTGTTTGTCCAAGTCCAGGGTGGTACAACACTACAAGTGGACCTCTTATTAAGTATCCAATAATTAAAACAACTATGCTGGCTGGTAAAATTATTGGCATCAAATGATATAAAAGTTCATCAATAAAATCAATCATTAGTATTACGCTCCTTGTTTAAATATATACATCGTTAGGTTATGGTGGTTGTTATTTTGCGATTAATACAAGATTCTAACATATACCTGAATCTGTATAACCAGATAGCTAATAAATCTATATTGCTTATATCAATTTCATATTCATACTCTCCTCACCCAGTAACATTAATAACAATACTCACACTAAGTATTACTATCATGAATAAGAATAACACATGAAAAAATTCTTGTCAACTGCTTAATTATCATCTTTGTAGAATGTTGGTATCATGTGTAAAGTAACACACAAAAAAGGGGCATTACGCCCCAAATTAACATCTATTCGATTGTAACTCCAAGGTCTGTAAACCAATAATCAAGCTGCAACAACCAAGAAATAAGCTGTGGCTTTGACATAAGTTGCCCAAACCAAGTTGCATTTTTAGATGAGAACAAATCCTCAAGTTTAGCAACATTAATAAGTTCAGCAAGTATACTTGACTCATCAGCAAGTCTAGCTCTTAACAACTCCGTAACTTTTTTCTCATACATAGGGTCATGCGTCTTTGGATACGGACTTTTTTTACGGTGCAAAATTTTGTCTGGCAAATACTCCGCCATAGCCTCACGAAGTAGCGATTTTTCCACATCACCAGCAAATTTAATTTCCCAAGGAACGTTATACACATGCTCAAGCACTCGGTGGTCAGAAAACGGAACACGAACCTCAACACCACTTGCCATACTCATTCTGTCTTTACGCTCAAGCAAAGACGTCATAAAGTATTTAGTTGATAAATGCGTCGCTTTTCTGCTACGTAGCATAATTTCGCTATCGCTATCAAGGTGTGCAAAGTTTGAGATATCTGCAAGATATTTTTCGCTCAAATATGCATAGCCATCTTTACTATTAACGATATCATCTCTAAACAATTCTACACGTTTGAATGGGTCGTGTATCCAAGGATAGAAATTTGTTGACAACATTTCAGGACGATAAAACCAAGGGTATCCCCCGAATATTTCATCTGCACACTCCCCAGAAAGTGCAACAGTGTGAGTTTTCTTAACCTCACGGCAATAGAATAACAACGAACTATCGATATCTGCCATACCTGGTAAATCTCTTGCAAACGTCGCTTCCTCAAGATAATCAACAAGTGTAGGCGTTGTCGCTGTTAACACGGTGTGGTGTGTACCCAAATAATTTGCAAGGTATAGAGCATATGCATCATCTGCTTCGGGTTGGAACAACGTATCTTTAAAGTTTTCTTTGTTGCCAAGATACTCAAAAGAAAAAGTTGAAAGCGTTTCGCCACGTCCTTTATACTCTTGTGATGCAACTGAGCTAATTATAGAGCTGTCAATCCCACCAGATAAAAATGTACAAAGTGGCACGTCTGACACAAGTTGCGTTTTGATAGCATCTGACAAAATTTGTTTTGTTTCTTCAATAGCATCTTTTGCTGTGCCTGTAAATGGCTTCGCTTTAAGCTCCCAATATTTTTCGATATGAAGACCGTCTTCGTCAAAATATCCATGTGTTGCAGGTGGAATTTCCAATACGTCTCTAAAAATACCAGTGCCACAAAGTTTCATAGGTGCTAAAAATAAAAGTTGCCATAAACCTGTTTTATCAATAACAGGTTTAACATCTGGGTGTGCAAGAAGTGATTTAATTTCAGAACCAAATATAAAACTTGACCCTACAAGTGAGTAGAAAAATGGTTTTACCCCAAATCTATCACGAGAAATATAAACTTTTTGGATAGCTTCATTATAAATAACAAACGCAAAAATCCCATTAAGTTTAGATGAGCAGTCTTCGCCCCAAAGAATGTACGTGTACAAAACAACTTCTGTATCGCAGTTAGTTTGCAAAACAACGCCTTGAGCCTCGATTTCTTTTCTAAGTTGAGGAGTATTATAAATTTCACCATTATAAATTATAGTATATGTTTTTCCGTCATACGTTCTTGTCATAGGCTGTAACCCGTTTTTAGGGTCCATTATAGATAAGCGGTTATGTTGAAGTGCCACACCTTTATCAATGAAAAGACCTTTTTGGTCTGGTCCACGGTGCGTCATAGTGTTACCCATTTTATCAATTACAGATTTGTCAACTGGCGTAGAAGTTTTAAAATCAAGAATTCCACATATAGAACACATAATTAACCTCCAATATAAAAACATTTTGTTATTAAGTATATTCTACATTTGTAATTAAAATACTAGTAATCTATCGATTTATCATTTATAATGTAAGTATATCATTTGGAAAGGAGTGCCAAACATATGGAACAACAACTTGAAAAGATTGAAGATTTGGTGGCACATATAGAGCTTTGGAGCGATGATAATATATGCACACACAAACGTGAACAACAAAAACTAGAAGAATACGTAGAAATGGTGACTTATTTTGAGGAGCTGATATCGGCTTGTGACCCAGAGGAAGCAAAGCCTTGGGTAAATAAGTTGCAACCAACAACTGATGCGATTTGCGATTGGATACGAGATGTTAAAAATATTTATGTAATAATAGATAAATCGGACATATTAAAAGAGCATAAGCAGTTGTTAGACGAGATTATAGGAGAGTAAAATGTTAGAATTAGGAAAAATGCAAACACTTGCAGTGGTAGAAAATTCGGATTTTGGTATATATTTAGCCGAATTACCATATGATGAGCAGTTTTGCGAAAAAGTATTGTTGCCAAATGGGCAAGTGCCAGAAAATGCGAAACTTGGCGACATGATAGAAGTTTTTATTTACAAAGATACCAAAGATAGAATTATCGCAAATATAGATAAACCTCTCGTAACTCTTGGTGAAGTGGCATACCTTGAAGTTGCAGAAATCACAAATATAGGAGCGTTTTTGCACTGGGGATTGTTAAAAGATTTGTTACTTCCTTTTAAGGAGCAACTTGGGACAGTTGAAAAAGGAAAATCGTATGTTGTGGGGCTATACGTTGATAAGACAGAAAGACTTTGTGCAACAATGAAAGTATATAATTTGCTTGAGTCACAAACGCCATATCAAGTAAATCAAACAGTCAAAGCACTTGTGTATCAAACAAATGACATGGGGGTGTTTGCTGCTGTTGATGGCAAATATCATGGGCTTATCCCAAAACGTGAGGTGTACGAACAGTATCAAAACGGACAGTGGATAGATGCTAGAGTTGCACAAGTTAGACCAGATGGTAAGTTAGAGCTTAGCACAAGAAAGCAAGTTAGTGGGCAAATGGAAGTAGACGCAAAAAAAATATTAGAAGCAATTCATAGTGCAGGTGGGTTTTTAGATTTGCATGACAAGAGCAGTCCAAATGATATAAAAATACGTCTAAACATGAGCAAAGCATCTTTTAAGAGGGCAGTTGGTAGACTTTTAAAAGAAGGTGCAATAGAAATTCAGCCAAATGGAATTAAAAGCAGGATAATGTGAGATAATAGTTTTGAATAGGAGATGATTATATGAAAAAATTAGCATTAGTTTTCGGAGGAATGGTAGGAGCAGCAGG
>LNZQ01000205.1 GCA_002007315.1 Epulopiscium sp. Nele67-Bin004 | reverse complement strand
AATATGCAGTTCGTATCGTAGATAGAGTTGGTGGAGGAGATAGCTTTGGAGCTGGTCTTATCTATGCAACTTTACAAGAAATGTCTATGCAAGATTCAATTGAATTTGCAGTTGCTGCAAGTTGCTTGAAACACACAATTGAAGGTGACTTCAACTTAGTGTCTGTTGATGAAGTAACTAAACTTGCACAAGGTGACGGTTCAGGTCGTGTACAAAGATAATTAAGTAATAAAAAAGCTGTATCTCAACAAGGGATACAGCTTTTTTGTTATGCTATTTTTGTAAGTCCGATTAATAGTTGTGTGTTGCGAGCCAAAAACTCTTGCATAGCGTCAGGCGATAACGCTTGGTTTGAAATAAGTGCAAGGTCATATAGATGCTTGCAAATTAAATCTTTTGTTTCTGCGTCTAGGCTATCGTTTGACAACTCTTTAATCAACTTATGATTTTGGTTAAGCACAAGTGTAAGTTGTTGCTCTGGCATTTGCATTGCTGGCATACCATACATTTTCATCATCTCTTGCATACGACGACTTTCTTCAGATACAAGTATCATAGAAGGTGTGTTTGCACTTTTTAAGTTTTCAACTGAAACAACAACATTTTCTTTGTTTAGTGCAACTTTAAACAGTGAACTTAAACTTTCTTCGTTGCTCTTGTCTGCGTCACCATCTCCAAGTATTCCTGAGATATCAGAGTCGATACGCATAAATTTAGCATCTTCGTTTTTAGATTCAACAGTTTGTATAAATGCCGCATCAATTGGGTGTGTCAAATATACTGCTGTAAGACCGTTTTCTTCAAACAGTTTAACGTATTGTGACTGTTGATTTGCATCAGAAACGTAAAACACTTTGTTTTCATGTTTATCTTTTGCAGTTTCAAGATATTCATTTAACGTTATGTGAGTGTCGTTTGTAGTTTTAAATAAAATATAGTCGTTAATTTTTGATGCAAACTTCTCATCTCTTAAACAACCATATTTGATAAATGGTGCGATATCGTCCCAAAACTTAACGTATGACTCTTTTTCTTTTTTGAACATAGAAATAAGTTTGTCTGCAACTTTTTTAGTTATATAGTCCGAGATTTTCTTAACAAACCCATCATTTTGTAAGAAGCTACGAGACACATTTAGTGGTAAGTCTGGACAGTCAATTATACCTTTAAGAAGAAGTAAAAATTCTGGTATTACTTCTTTGATGTTTTCGGCAACAAAAACTTGGTTGTTATATAATTTAATTTTACCCTCAGAAATTTCAAACTCATGTTGTAATTTAGGGAAGTATAGTATACCTTTTAAGTTGAATGGATAATCCATATTTAAATGTATCCAAAATAGAGGTTCGTTAAAGTCCATAAATGTTTTGCGATAAAAAGCTTTGTAGTCTTCATCGCTACATTCTGAAGGTTGTTTTGTGTATAGTGGAGTTGTATCGTTTATTGGAGTTGGTTCAACAACTTCAACTTCTTCACCTTCAGCAGGAGCTTCTTCAACTTTGTTTGCATCAACAACATAAATTGGTACAGGCATAAACGAACAGTATTTAGTGATAATTTGAGATAAGTTGTGGAATCCTAAAAATTCACGACTTTCTTCGCTTATGTGAAGGATAATGTCTGTACCTCTAGTTGTACGAGTTCCTTCTGTTATTTCGTATGTTGTTCCACCGTCGCATGTCCAAAGTAGGGGTTGTCCACCCTCATGTGATAAAGTGTTGATTTGAACTTCGTTTGAAACCATAAAAGTTGAATAAAATCCAAGTCCAAAATGCCCAATAATTTGGTCATCGTCCATTTTGTCTTTATATTTATTAAGAAAATCTTCAGCCCCAGAAAATGCAATTTGAGTGATATACTTTTCGATTTCTTCTTCTGTTAGACCGATACCGTTGTCAGAAACAGTAATTGTGCCAGCCTCTTTGTCAACAGTTACTGTGATTTCAAAAGGTTGGTTTAACGAGTCTGTCGTTTCACCCATGTCGCAAAGTTTTTTGAACTTTAAGATTGCATCAGATGCATTTGATATAATTTCACGAATAAAAATGTCATGGTCAGAATATAACCATTTTTTGATTATAGGAAAAATATTTTCGCTATGAATAGATAAATTACCTTGTCTTGCCATAAAATAGTGCCTCCTTATAAATAAAAAATATATATTTATAATACTATCTAATAGAAATAGTTGTCAATTGTTTGTTTCTAATATAATTGACAAAATCAATCAATTTTAATCACTTCATAGCAAAAAAATTTATAACGTACTAAAAATATAGGTACACACGAGGCAGCCCGTGCAACAAAATAAAGAAAGGTACAATAATATGTTTTTTTGACTTAACAAATGAAGTATCAGAAATCCGACACTTAAAAATAATAACGACACCGATATAATATTGCTAAATAACATGAAAAAATCCATAAATACATATATAAAATAAGTTATGCAGACCATAGTCAAAACTCTAGCTATTCCATCATAGTCAATAGATTGGCTTTTGCGGTTTTGTTTCATTATAATGCACTTCCTTTCTAACTATTTTTATAAACTATATGATAGGCTGTCCCAAAATATGCAACTAAATTTCAAAAATAGCTTTACATACGTTAAGTTGTATGTTATACTACACAAGTATTTACGCCTCAATAGCTCAGTCGGTAGAGCAGAGGACTGAAAATCCTCGTGTCACTGGTTCGATTCCGGTTTGAGGCACTTACTTAAAAAGCTCTCTTACATATTGCGTAAGTGGGCTTTTTTTTGTATACAAAATTAATTTGGGAGGTTTGAACATGATTGAAAAGTTAAGACAACTTATGAAAGAAAGAGATTTATTTGCGTACTATATCCCATCATCAGATTTTCACGATAGTGAATACGTTGGAGAGCACTTTAAAGCTCGTAAGTTTTTATCAGGCTTTACAGGTTCGGCAGGAACTCTAGTTGTTACTCAAGAGGAAGCAGGACTTTGGACTGATGGAAGATATTTTATTCAAGCTGAAAAAGAGCTTGAAGGAACGGGGATTACCCTTTTCAAAGCTGGTGTTGAGGGTGTTCCGAAAATAGAAGAATATTTAGCTAAAGTTATGCCTCAAAATGGCAAACTGGGTTTTGATGGACGAGTTGTTGGCGTAACAACCGGAAAAGACTTAGCAAAAAAACTTGAAGAAAAAAATTGTGAGATTGTATATAATGAGGATTTAGTGTCAATAATCTGGAATGACAGACCAAGTTTGCCAACAGGACAAGCATTTTTGCTTGACGAAAAATATACAGGCAAATCATACACAGACAAATTAAGCGAATTAAGAGAAACATTAAAAGACAAAAAGGCGGATAGCCACATACTTACAACACTTGATGACATTGCATGGTTATATAACTTGCGTGGGAGCGATATAAGTCATTTCCCAGTTGTATTAGCATACACAGTAATAACTAAAGACGAAGCCGTGCTATTTTTAGACGAAACAAAACTTACAGATGAAATTAGAGCAAAGTTATCACAAGTTACAATTAAGCCATACGATGATATATATGAATATGTAAAAACATTAGAAGGCAAAGTTTTACTTGATCCTGCAAAGGTTAACTACGCTATATATAACAATTTACAAGCAGAAAAAATTGAAGAACAAAATCCAACGCTATTAGCTAAAGCAAAGAAAAATGAAGTTGAAGTACAAAATATTAGAAACTGCCATTTGCGTGACGGTGTAGCTTGTACAAAGTTTATGTACTGGCTTAAAAATAATATCGGAAAAATAGAAATTAATGAACTTGATGCAGGAGCTAAAATGCAAGAGTTAAGAAAGCAACAAGAAAACTATATAGAAGATAGTTTCTCATGTATTTCTGCATACGGAGAAAATGCGGCGATGATGCATTATAGTGCAACTCCAGAAAATTATAAAGTACTTGAGCCAAAAAATTTATATTTATTAGACTCAGGTGGACAATATTTTGATGGAACAACAGACATCACACGCACAATAGCACTAGGACCAGTAGACAGCGAAATCAAACGTCACTACACAGCGGTAGCTAGAGGTATGTTAAATTTATCAAGAGCAAAGTTTTTACATGGTGTTAGAGGTTTAAATCTTGATATTTTAGCACGTTCACCAATTTGGGAAATGGACATTGACTATCGCAGTGGAACAGGGCATGGAATAGGATTCGTTTTAAATGTGCATGAAGGTCCAAATGGATTTAGATGGAAGATAGTTCCTGAAAGAAATGACAGTTGTGTGCTAGAAGTTGGTATGGTAACAACTAATGAGCCTGGAATTTATATTGAAGGTTCTCACGGAATTAGAATTGAAAATGAACTTATCGTGCAAAACGGTGAAAAAAATGAGTATGGACAGTTTTTAGAATTTGAAACAGTTACATTTACTCCAATAGATTTAGATGCTATTGACCCACAATATATGAACGAAACAGAAAAACAATCATTAAACAACTATCATAAAGCAGTGTTTGAAAAAATATCTCCATTTTTAGAGCCAGAAGAAAAAGAATGGTTAAAAACTTACACTAGAGAAATATAGAAAAAACAGGGGATATGCTACAATAGATATCCCCTGTTTTTATTAGTTTTTGTATGTGTTCATAAGTTGTGTAAAGGCATCAAGCGAATTGATAACAGTATTACGGCTAACACAATATGAAACTCTAAAATATCCAGGGCAACCAAAACCAGACCCTGGCACTAATAACAAATTAAATTTTTTAGCATCTTGGCAAAATTGCTTGTCATCTGAGATAGGTGACTTTGGAAATAAATAAAATGCTCCTGCTGGATATGTGCATTCCAAACCGATTGAAGTAAAGTGGTTGTACAATATATCTCTATTTTCTTTATAAAAAGTTATATCAATTTCGGTGTCAACAAGTTGCTCAATAACTTTTTGGAATAGAGACGGGGCATTAACAAAACCTAAAATTCTCGTCGCTACATTTAGAGCACTTAAAACAGTTTCTTTATGCACCATACTAGGATTTACACATATATAACCTATTCGTTCCCCTGGCAAAGATAATGATTTACTATATGAGTAGGCGATAAAAGTATTATGATAAAAATTGAGCACACAAGGTACGTCAATGTTATCATACGCTATTTCACGGTATGGCTCATCGGAAATTAGGCAAATTGATATTCCTAGTTCTTTTTCTTTGGCGGACAACACTTCACCAAGCTGGCGTAAAGTCTCACTATCATATACAACACCCGTTGGATTGTTAGGTGTATTTATAATAACAGCTTTCGTATTCGTATTTATCGCAGATGATAAACCATCTAAATCAGGCAAAAAGCTAGGTGGATTTGGTGGAACAATAACTAGTTTGCCATCAAAGTTTGCCACGTAGTGTTTGTATTCCACAAAGTATGGAGCAAATACGATAACTTCATCATTAGGATTTAAAATAGATTTTAGTATAACATTTATTGCACCTGCGGCACCAACAGCCATAACTATTTCTTTTTCAGTAAGTGATTGGCTATATCGTTTGTTTAGTGAGTTTGCAATAGCGGTTCTTGTGCTTTCAAACCCAGAGTTGTTCATATAGCCATGTATGTCAGGTGAAGACAAAGTGTTATTTATGGCATCTATGATTTGAGTTGGTGGTGGAACGTTTGGGTTGCCTAAACTAAAATCATAAACATTTTCAGCCCCATGTATTTCGGCAAGGCGTTTTCCCTCCTCAAACATAGCACGTATCATAGAATTTCCAGCCACAATTTCTTGCATTTTATTTGATATCATTACGTATCTCCTTTATTTTTTGTTTCATATTTACTAATACACTATCTGCCACATATGTTGCACCAAAGCCACTGCCTATGTCCAATGAAGGCTTGTTGTCTCCATGAAAATCACTACCACCTGTAATAAGCAAGTTATGTTGTTTGCAAAAATCTAAGAAAAACTTTGTTTGTGCATATGAATATTCAGGATAAATCGACTCAATACAATCAATTCCTGCCAACAATAAATCATCAAGAAACTTTGTAAATTGTTGTTCATCAAAAGGATAAAGAGTTGAATGTGCAATTGAGGCGATGCCTCCTGCTGTATGAATAAGGTCAATACATTCACGGTAGTCAATAAATTCTCGTGACACATATGCAGGACACCCACGACCTATATATTTATCAAATGCCTCATCAACTGTTTTAACATATCCTTTTTTGATTAGTGCTCTAGCAAAGTGAGGTCGTGTAATAACTGTTTTATCTTTTGTGATAAATTCGGCAATGTCGTCCATTGTAATATTACAGCCTTGTGCCTGAAGTCGTTCAAGCATTATGGAATTACGATTATTACGTCTATTTTTAAGTTCCAACAGTTTATTTTGGAACATTTGATTATTAATATCAATAAAGTAACCCAAAATATGGACTTCTGTTCCGTGATAGTCTGAGCTAATTTCAATACCTGGGATAACAGTAAGTCCAACTAAATCCCCGTTTTGTTGACACTCAACAACGCCACTTGTTGTATCGTGGTCTGTTAGGGCGATTGCACTAAGACCTTTTGCCTTTGCATAAAATGCAATTTCTCTAGGTGTAAAAGTTCCGTCCGACATAGTCGAATGAACATGTAAATCTATCATAATTAAATACCTCCTTATAAAAATGTATACTATTATTTTATCATACTTTTGCGAACATGCACGTAAAATATAAAAGA
>LNZQ01000204.1 GCA_002007315.1 Epulopiscium sp. Nele67-Bin004 | reverse complement strand
TTAATATTTTTGCATAAGGTATATTTACAAATGCTTGATTGTTTTTGGGACCAAGATTTGCCTTATGCTTAAAGTTTTCGTTATATCCTATAACAATATTTCCTATATCATTTTGTATACAATATTTTATTACCATATTGACTGCTTTATGCATATAGTCTGTTACTTTGTTATTTCGTTTGGATAAATTGATACATTGAGTTTTCGTATAGTGCTTTTTGTTACCTTGGAGGTCTTTAATTCTTTGTAGCTTTGCATTTAGCTTGTTATACCACTGGTTTATTGATTTAATTTTTTTACCGTCTATAATGAAAGTTTTTCCGCTATTTGTTACACATGTCATTAAGTTATTTACGCCTAAATCTATCGCTAGTGCATTGTTTTTATTTAGGTTGAGGTCTACCGCCTCTGCTTCGTATACATAGTGTATCTCGAAGTTCCTAGCGTCGTTTTTAGGCATTATTCTAACTTGATTAATGTGTTTGTCTTTCAACTTATCTGGTATTTTAATAAAAATTTTTGGATGCGTTTTTTTATATTTTATTGATTGTGGAATAGTTAACACTCCATCATCTAATGGGAATTGGCACATTGACATAAGGAAATAACCGTCTTTATCTAAATAGTTAGGTAACTTCACTTTAGACCAAGGGTACGTGCCTGCAAGTGCTTTGTTTCTTAACCCTTTATATGAGGCGAACATAGCAACTACAACATGTAAAACTTGTTGTCCAACGTGAGAACCTAGCATAATATAATTTTCGCTTGTTTTAAGTTCAGTACATAAAGTTGTATGGCTTGGAAATGTTTTGTTTTCAAACCATTGCTGTCTGCATCTGTATATCGCTTGATTTACTAAGTTTTTAGATAATCTAGTTAAATGTTTTAGTTGTTTATATTCCGACTTTGAAAGTTGTTGTATAACGCATTTTGTTGTTAGCATCATCTGGCTTCACCTCCTATCTATTTTGGAGCATAAAAATGCCCCTACACATATTAGAGTTATAATTTTACCATTATTTTCTAATATGTATAGGGGGAAAGATAGGTTTTTTGTGTTTTAGACGACAGTGTTACCAATGTTACCCATTATATATGTTATATTAGAAAAAAATATTTAGAAATTTTTCTATACCTTATATAGTAAATGAGTAACATGGGTAACAGGGGTAACTTTTTTGACTACTGTACCACATGTACCACGTTATATATGTTATATATAAAAAAATATATTAGAAATTTTTCTTACACTATATAGGAAACGTGTCACACGTGTCCCCTTTTTGAGAAGCATCTACTTTTATTCTATCGTTATCTATATTAATATAATACCATATTTTGCCTAATTTTTCAATATCAAAGCTAAAAAGTGCCTCTATTATTTTTGCTCATAAACATACAGAGGCACACATGGAAATATACTTCGGCGAAAGTATATATCAGATAAAAACCATATAAGTTACCGCTTATGTCAGTTTTTAAATGATAATCGTATTATATATCAAAAAAAAAATAGCAAGACCTTTTTGTCATTTTATACACTATTTTTTTAAAATTTTATATGTATAGGGGTGGCGTAATATTTGAATTATTGCTAGCGATATCATAGCCATTGGAACTGCAAAGCTTGCCTCATAAAAAACTGAGGTTTTTCTTTTTTTATTTGCTAAAAGTGCAAGCATTAGACCGAGCACTTTAGAAATAGGCACGGTTAATAAAACAAATAATAAAGTATTGCCAATTGATTTAACAAAATTGGGATCAGATAAAATTATTTGATAATTTTCTAATCCAACAAATTGTTGTACATTTCCCAATCTATCCACTATATAAAAACTGTCAATTATAGTTTTTGCAAATGGATAAAAAGTAAAGACTGCAAAAAACAAAAAAGCTGGAGATAGCCATAAATATGGTTCCATCTTTTTTAGAAAGTCTTTCATTAAGAGTACTCCTCTCGTATATTCTACATTAAATTTCTATTTATAAAATTTTTTTGTTGCTTCTAGTACACCTTTAGAGTGGCTGTTTTGACATATATAGTTTGCTATTTCTTTAAGCCTAGTTTCGGCATTTGCCACAGCAACACCCATTCCAACTTCTTGTATCATTTCAACATCATTATGGGAATCTCCAATAGCCATCATGTTTTTTGTATCAATACTTAACATAGTGCTAAGGCGTTTAATACCTTCGGCTTTAGTGGATTGTTTTAACATAATGTCAGCTGATCTATCGCTATAGCGAACTACATGCAAAAATTCTTTGTAGTTTTGTAATTGATCAAGAACAAGATCAATTTTTCCAGGTCGCATTGGATCAGTAATTAACACTTTTTGAATTTCTCCTGTGTTCCATTCTTCTTCTGTTAAAGGAGTAAAAATTTCTTTGTATCTATCAAATTTTTCAATTTGATTTTGTATATATGCATTGTGGCGATAAACTTTATCGGTATAGCCACTGCTAAGTATGATTGCCATATCAAGTTCGTCGGCTTTTAAAAGAGCTTTTTGCAAGTATTCAAATTTTATAGTATTATTCCATAAAAGTTTATTTTGCTTAATGCAACCAGCTCCATTATTTATAATTACTGGTAAAGTGATTTGGAGATTTTCTATAAAAGGTTTAACTTGGTCATATGTTCTTCCAGTAGCGATAGTTAATGGATAATTGTTGGTTTCAATTAATTGTGCTAACTCATAAAAATCATTTGAGAATGTTTCTGATGTGTCAATTAATGTGCCATCAACATCACTTATTATTAATTCTAAATTCAAAATATTTCCCCCTAATAGCTTTTGTTTTTTGTCTTATTTAAGTATATTTATAGTCTTATTTGGTGAGTTTCACCTCCAAAAATTAATTTTATATTTACAAACTTATTATAGGTAAACTTTTGTACCTTGTCAATCGCTAAAGTAAATAATATTATTTTTTATTATGTTATTTTTTTATACAAAAAGTTTTTAACTTCATCGCTAGCAAATGCCATATCAATAGCCGATAACGCCATTTGACGCATAAATTCTGGAGTAACCTCAATATATTTTTGTAGCAATACATATTCATCAGTAAGCGAAGTATTAGAAACAGTCCTATTATCCGTATTTATACATACATTCAAACTATTATCTAAAAACTGCTTAATAGGATAATCTTCATCAGGATTGCATGCTTTAGTTTGAAAATTGCTAGTTGGGCACAGTTCAAATAACAAGTTATGATTATAAGCAAGCCTGATACTTTCAGTATTTTTCAAGACAGCCAAACCGTGTCCAACTCTAGTCGCACCTTTTTGTATTGCAAAATCTATATTGGAAAAATCGCCAGTTTCCCCAGCGTGTAGTGTATATCTTATATTTTTTTCGTTTGCATAGTCAAGTAATTTCTCAAACAAGTGCAGTGGAAAATTTGCCTCATCACCTGCTATATCGATACCTCCAACTCCTGTATCTTTGTATTTGTGGGCAATATCAACTAACACAAAACTATCTTCGGGAGGTTGATGTCGCATCGCACACAATATAATAGAGACTTTTATATCAAAATCAGCCTCAGCTCGACTTACCCCCTTTAGTACGCTTTGTACTACAGCATCACAATCAAGATTTTCATTTACAGAAAATAGCGGGGCAAACCTAATTTCTAAATAGATGATAGTTTCATTAAAAGCATCTTCTATAACGCTATATGTGGCTGTTTCAAGACCGTATTCACTTTGGATACATGCGATAGGTATATCAAATTTTTGTAGATATTCAACTAAGCTATTACAATCTATTTGTACAGATAAATTATTTTGTAATATTTCTATATCAGTTGTAATATTTAGGTTGTCGTGTGTAATAATATCTTTAATAACTTCAGGTCGAATAGAACCGTCTAAATGGCAGTGTAAATCTACTTTGGGGAAATTTTTGATTTCTAAATAATTCATTGGGCACCTCCATTTATAATTGTGATAATATTATATTAATGATAAAATATAAATAGAACAAATAAACTAAGGAGGAGAAAAGATGATATTAATAGACCGTAAGTTTGATTTTATGAGAAATATTGTTTTTAAACTTATGTGCATGTACAACAAAGGTGATCACGATAACGAGCTTATAGTTAGGGACTTAGTTAAAGCGTTTTTTGACTTGAGTGGAATAGATATTGATTTAGAAGATAGTAACATTAAAATAAGTGAATATCCATTTGATAGTGTAAAAAACATATTTAAGCAAGATTTTTCACATCAAAAAAAGCATTCACAAACTATTTATCCTGATATTAGAATAGATATTGAGCCAAGGGATATTTTAACTGTGGAAATTCAAAAAGATAGCATGAACACAAAACAAAGTAAGCGAACATTAATTGTAAGAATTGCAAGAAATATGGCAACAATAGTAGATAAGACTGCGTATAGTAGCCAAAACTACTTAGATACAGGTGTTGGAAATACTCTTTGGTTGGTAAATCAAAAAACAATTGAGCAATTTAATAATCCTGTATTAGTTGGAAACTATAATTTTACAGAAATTAAACCTAATTTAGAAACTGGTAGAACTAGTCATATAACTGAATTGGGTAATGCAGTTGTAGTGTGTTTACGTAGCAAAAAACTTTCAAAATACGGCACATATAATGAAAGAACTAAAAAATGGTTAAACTTATTTTTGAAGAATGAGTTAGATGATGCAGATCCAGTATTTCAGGAAGTATTAAAATTTTATAATAATTGCTTAAAGAAAGGAATAGTGAGTGATATGTTAGTACATGAAAGTACCTATGCTAGAATGGTAGCGAGCGATATACGAGAAATTGAAGAGCGTATGATGAAAGAGGGCTGGCAACTAGGCATGGAAAAGGGCATGGAAAAGGGCATGGAAAAGGGCATGGAAAAAGGCATAGAAAAAGGTATGGCTCAGCGCACTACTGAGATTGCTAAATCTCTTTTGGATATTTTAGATGATGCGACTATTGCATTAAAAACAGGTTTATCTGTAAAAGAGGTTGCAGATTTAAGGTTGGAATCATAATATATTAAAGGCTGTGGACAATAGTTTGCAGTCTTTATTTTTTTGATTAGAATAGAAAACCCCTAAAACGATTAGACTAAACAAGACATTTAACATAAAAGAAGATAAATGTTAATATAAAATTTGCATTTGTAAAATAAAATATAATTATAAAATCAAGATAGGGGGGAACTTTTATATGAATACGTTAGCTATTACTTTTTTTGTGATAAATTTTGTACAGAATTTAACATTTTTTGAGATAGTGTCAAGAATTTTGGAAGAAAAATCTGACCTAAAAAAAGATGCGTTTTTAGCTGGGTTTAATGTTTTTACATCGCTGATCTATATTCACATAGTTCATACTTCTATGATTTTAGCGTACCTATTTAAAATATTAATGTATTGCCTGCAAATTTTACTTTTTTACAGAGGCAAATGGTTACCAAAGATTGCGACAGCATTTACTATTGTAGTAAATACTTTGTGCATTGAAACTATGGTTATCCCGATAATGAGTTTAACATTACAACTTCCTATGGCTAAAATTGTAAATAATATTGAATTATTTTTGTGGAGTAGAATAATTATCTGTTCTATATGTGTGTTGATGACAATTGGATTATTTAAAATAATACCAGATCACGGTTGGACAATAAGTAGAGATAGCGATAACAAAAATATAATTTTTCTAGCATTACAGTTAATTGCAATTTTTTCTATTTTAGCAGGGTCATCAGTGTATCAAGTGCCTCATTTTATACAGCAAGAAATAATACAACAATTTATTCAAGGAGGAAGTTGGTTAGTTGTTGAATACATTGGCCTATTTATGCTTATTGGATTTGAATTAGTAGAACGCCATAAAAAAGCTTTAAAGGAAGATTTATTCATTAAAAACTTTTATAAAAACATTTTAAATGATAAATCTGAGCTTACAATGCAAATAAATTGTGGAACAGGTGAAATAATAGATTGGCGAGTTAAAAATAAAATCAATGTTAATGCCGTTGGAGAATCGTACGCAGCTATAATATCAGATATAATATTTAACCAAATACACCCAGATGACAGAGCAAATACATTAATTGTTTCAGATATAAATTACATGGTTAAAGAATTTAATAATGGTATAACAAAATATAGTTTTGAGTATAGATTAGCCGAAAAAAATAGTACTATATATAAGTGGTTTAATGTTGATGTGCGTATGACTAAAAATTTTGAATTAAATCAGGTAACGGCAGTTTTAGTAATTGAAAATATCCAAGATGAAAAAGATTTACTATTTAAAGCAGAGCGAGATGCACTTTCGGGGCTATATAATAAGGTAACAACTCAACAATTAATACAAGAGCACATGCATGAAACAGGTATTTTGTTTATGGTAGATTTGGATCATTTTAAAACACTTAATGACACTTTGGGGCATGCTATAGGCGATGTGGCTATTAAAGATATTAGCAATGAATTAACCGCCGTATTTAGAGAAACCGATATAATAGGGCGTATCGGTGGAGATGAATTTATGGTGTTTGTACGAAATCCAAGCGATAAATTTGACATACAATCAAAAGCCGCAGAATTGTCTAGTCTAGTTAATAAAACCTATTGCGTTGATAATACGTGTGTAACAATATCTGCTAGTATTGGTATTGTTTATACAAATAGTGATATAACAGATTTTAGAGTTTTGTATGATTTAGCTGACAAAGCTATGTATATGTCTAAAGCGAACGGAAAAAATACGTTTACTATATATGATAACTCCTAATTGTAAATTTTACTTTTAGGAGCTTTTTTTTGGGAAATTATGTATAAATGTTAGGGGAGAGGGGAATACTCAAATATACTATTAGTAGGAGTTGAGAGTATGACCGAAATTCAAGCACAAAAACTTTATCAAGAAATATTAGAAATGTTTCTTGAATTTATGAATACAGATACAAAATTTGTTAATCCTGTAAGTCGAGAGGCGATAGAGTATTTTTTAGCTTATTGGGTGCCAAAATACAAACAACATCTTGAACCGCAAGAGAGTAGATATTTGCTAGGCGTTGTAAGCCAGATTATGGACGGTGCACCACAAGATGAAAACACACCTTACACATTACAACTACTGGAGATTTATAAAGATGAATATGTACGACTATACAGCAACAAAAAATTAATAGAAAGTTTATTGAAACACCCTGTAATAAAGTATAGTCCAACAATAATAAGTTTACAAAACTATCAACAATATAAAAAGAAACAACATAAACGTGATATAGCAATGATATATGACAATGGCCATTTTATTGTTGAAGAATTAGGACACACAGGATATATATTACTTAGAAAGATGAGCCTAAACAAATATTACAAAGTAGTGTTTAGCCCAACATTGCTAACAAATTTTAAAATAGGTGATGTTTTACATATCACTGTAAGAAAGAAGATATTTTTTGAATATTGGGAAATATACGACATTTCGACATATTATCCAAAAAAAGCACTAACATATTTGTTCTAAAAAGTGGTTTTTCTACTTTTCTATTGAACGATATTCAAGTATAATATATATTGTAGTTTGATTAATATTAGAGAGGTATAAACATGAAAATATTACTTTTATTAGCGAATACTGACGAAGCAAGTCTAAATATTATAAAAGGAACAATACAAAACGTTTTGACTGAATTAGAAGTAGAAATAAAAATTGTACAGCTAGAGAGATTACCATATTTCAACGGATTAACCGTAAATATAATGGACGATATTGCTATTGATATAAACAATATTGACGGAGTGATTGCAGTATCAAATGTGCATCTAAATGGAATGCATGGTGCAATGCAAACATTTTTTGACTATTTAAGTTTGTACAACCAGGTTCCACAAAATAAACCATTACTAATAATTACATACAGCAATGTATGGGGAGAAACAGATGGGGCGTATCAAATTAGTAAGGCATGGAGATTTTTGGGAGGATACGAGGCAGGTTCATTGCCACTAAATTCCCACGTGCCACAAATGGAGCTTATAGGAATAGTTGAAAAGCAACTTGAAAACTTTTATCGCCAAGTTAGACAAGGGTCGCCTGGTATAATGTCAAGTGAACGCATGTTATTTTTGTCAAAAGTTGAGCAACATCAGCCAGTACAGCAAGCACCACAAATGCAGCAACCAGCACCGCAAATGGGGCAGCAAGTACCACAAATACAGCAACCAACACCGCAGATGGGGCAGCCAGTACAACAAGCACCACAGATGCAACAACCACCAGTTCAAGCATCAATACCACAGCCGATAGGGGAACAACAACCACCAATGTATTTTGATTCTAGGCAATCATATTATTCAGAACCCCAATCTTATATGGGTGGAATTAGTCCAGAGGACAGAGAAATAGAAGAAATAACAAATCTTCTTAAAGGTAAGATGCCATCAGATGGAGTGGCTCAAGCTGGAACGTACCAACGACCTCTACAGTCAGGTGTAAAATCAACGCCAACTCGTCCGTTGCGACGTATAGCGAGTTTGCCGCATTATTTTGTGGCTAGGCACGACAGAACATTAGATTTAATGATTCAATATATTGTAAATGATACAAAAGAACAAGGATACGTTACTATACGAAATGGTGAATGTGATTATGTTGAGGGTGTAATTGACCATTATACTATAGAAGTTACGTTGGTTGATGCTGTGTTAGAAGAATTGTTAACGAAAGAAATAAGCTACCAAAAAGCATTTATGGTAGGGAAAATCAAAGTTAAAGGAAATTTTGCTGTACTACCAAAACTTGACCAAGTGTTTAGAAGTAGTATCAGCTAGGAGGTAAAAAAATGAGTGATTGTATTTTTTGTAAAATAAGAGATAATGAGATGCCAGCTTTTAAAGTTTATGAGGACGATTTGTTTATTGTTATTATGGACAGATTTCCTGCAGGCAAAGGGCATGTGCTTATAATACCAAAAGAGCATGCAGAAAATATATTTGAGATTTCAGATGAAGTTGCAAAAGGGCTGTACCCAATGGCGAAAAAATTTGCCGAAGTTTTAAAAGAAGTGCTTGGGGCAGATGGTATAAATATCGTGCAAAACAATGGACTTGCAGCAACTCAGGCTGTGTTTCACTTTCATTTGCATGTTATTCCTAGGTTTGATGGCGATAAGGTGCGAATAAATCAACCTACAACGTATGAAACAACGGTTGAAGAAATTGAAGAAGTTGCTAAGCTTATAAAAAATGCATTATAAATAAAAAAAGAGGACGCCTGTTAGCGTCCTCAATATAAAAATTAAAGTTGAGTTATATCTATTATAAATTGTAAATTGTTAACGTTACGCAATCTATGAACTGTTATAGTATAATCCATAATTTCTCCTGTAGCATCATCTATAGTGTAAACGTGTTGACTAAATGAATTTACGTTACCAGACTCTGTTAAATATATAGGGCTAAAATATTCATCATCTTTTAAACGATAAGTATTTCTATAAAATGTGTAAAATGCATGCATTAACGTTACGTCAATAGTTTTTTCGATGCTAATATTTTTTTCGTCTATAGAAGGGGCAAACGTTGCAAGTATATTTGAATATTCAAACTCATGCTCCCCGATACTAAAATGTAAACTGTCGTCTTGAATATCGATATCAACAGTTTCTGTAATCGTTGAACTAATAGAGTCGTTCGCAAATTCACGATATATAATTTCGATGTTGCCATAAGACGATCTATTAATTTTGGTATTTAGTTCGTTATAAATATCTTGCTTGTTTGTGTTATCTACAAAAGAAAAATAATAATCACCAGATTGTGCAAGTTTTTTAGTTTCTTCGATTGTTTCATTAGATACAAGTCCATCTATGTAGGTCGGTAAATTGTTAAATGAGTTAGTTGATGGAAGTTGAGTAAATAATTTGCTGTCTAATGTATCTAATATATGGGTTGTTGGAATTGATAGAGAAATATCTATAATGTCATTTTGTTGTATACCAAGTTCTAAAGCCTCAAATACATCTATAGGAATATATAACATATCATCTATAAGTAGTACTGGATTTGAAAATACAACTCTAGTTTTATTTGATGTTAAAAAATTTGCTCCAGTAGTAAAAGTAATACTATCTGTTAGTGTTTCAACTTGATATTTTCCGTTGCTAGCAGATGAATACTCACCCATAGTAATATTTGCAAAGTCTTCTATACTAATATAATTTGCTACTTCATTGTTATACATCTGGGCGACAGGCTCATAGCTAACCCCTGATATAGAAAGTTGTGTATCATTTGCAAATACTGTACTACCAAATAAAAAACATGCACAAGTTAATAGAAATTTTTTGTTCATGTGACACCTCCTAGCAATAATTATAACATAAATATTAACTAAATGCAATAATTGTGAAATAGTTAGAGATAACTACTTAACATATAATTAACCTAATATAAAAAAAAGTTAACAAAGTCCCAATAAAACTATAACACAACACATATATAATCAACTTATCAATTAAAAATCAATTATAAATTTATTATATTATTTTGGAGGGTTTAGAGAAATGAAACTAATTAAAAAATCAGGAATTGCAGCTTTAACACTTGCTTTAGTTGCAGGAACTATAGCAATAACAGGACCAACTCAAAGTGTTGTCGCAGTTGAAACTACACAAACAACAGAATACAGTATTCCTAAATATGTATTTATGTTTGTTGGGGACGGAATGGCTTACACTCAAGTTAATGCAGCACAAGTTTATCAAGGTACACTTAACATTAAAGATAAAGTAGATGTTGATCCACTTGCGTTTACACAATTCCCAACAGTTGGAACAGTATACACTCAAGATTCAACTTCATTTGCACCAGACTCAGCGTCAACTATCACTGCATTAACAAGTGGTGTTCAAACTCATAGTGGTGTTGTAGGTATGGGACCAGACAAAGTTACTCCAACAACAACTATTGCAGAATTATTAAGAGATGAAGGATACAAAATTGGTATTCTTAGTACAGTAACATTAAACCACGCAACTCCAGCAGGTTACTATGCTCACCAAGCATCACGTAGTGATTATTATGATATCGCTGTTGAAATGGCAGAAAGTAATTTTGACTTCTTTGCAGGTGGAGCATTATCAGGAGTTTCAGGAACTGATATTTACGAAGTTCTTGCAGACAACGGATACACAGTTGTAACAGAAAAAGATGATATTTTAGCTATCGAAGCTGACGCAGAAAAAGTTTATGCGATCAACCCAGAGTTACACGGCGGAGCAATGCTTTATGCAATCGACGAAACAAGCGACTCTATAACTCTTGCTGACCTTGTTGAAAAAGGTATCGAAGTATTAGACAATGACGACAAAGGTTTCTTTATGGCTGTTGAGTCTGGAAAAATTGACTGGGCAGGTCACGCAAATGACGCTATGTCAAACATCGGAGATACTATTGCATTTGATGAAGCTATCCAAGTTGCAATTGACTTCTACAACAATCACCCAGAAGACACTTTAATCATCGTAACAGGTGACCATGAAACAGGGGGTATGTCAATCGGGCAAGCAACAACTGGTTATGACACTGCGTTCCAATTGTTATCAAACCAAAAAGGTTCTTATGAAAAATTTGATGACGTTATAGCTGACTTTAAAGAAACTAATCCAAACGGAACATTTGAAGAAATGTTACCAATTATCGAAGATTATTTTGGTTTAGTTGCAGAGCAAAACGCTACAAGCAACACAGACAGCTTAGTAATTTTATCTGAGTATGACTATGCAAGATTAGAAGCTTCATTTGAAGAAACTATGAAAGATAAAGCAGACAGAAACAACGATGTTGAAGCATATATCGCATACGGCGGATATGAGCCACTAAGCGTAACAGCAACTCACGTTCTTAACAACATGGCTGGTGTGGGCTGGACTTCTTATGCACATACAGGTCAACCAGTTCCATTATATGCAGTTGGAGCAGGACATGAAATTTTTGCAGGTTCTTACAACAACACAGAAGTATTTAACAAATTAGTTGAATTATGTGGATTAGATAACTAATATGTTAGATAAGGCTAGAAGTTACTTATATAATAGAGACGTGATATTTTCGATAGTATGTTTGATAATAATAGGAGTTTTGTTAGCTATGCCAACGGGTTTTGAAAGACAGCTTTATGTCAACGCAGAATCCGTTAAGGCAAAAGTTTTGAGCGTAGATAATAGCAATGCATTAGTTGTCGGGGTGACAAATCAAGGGGAACAGCGAGCGGAAATTGAGATACTAAGTAAAACCTTTAAAGGTGAAGTTGTTACTGCAGTAAATATGTTTAATGGTAATCTTAATGACGATACAGTTTTTGTTGCGGGAGATACGGCATACGTTTTGATAGAGATGACGAGCGAAGGTGACTTTCTATTTGCTAACATGATTGACCATTATAGGTTGGACATTGAAATAATATTAGTGCTGTTTTTTGTTACGGTGTTAATAATATTTTCAGGAACAACTGGCGTACGTACTGTTATATCGTTTGCATTTACACTGACTTGTATATTCAAAGTATTTATTCCGATGTTATTAAAAGGATATCACCCAATAGTGTTGGCACTTTTTATTGGGGTTATGATATCGGTTGTAACATTGATACTGGTGGCTGGATTTACGAAAAAGTCATATTGTGCAATTGCGGGTGCTGTCATGTCTTCGTTATGTACTTGTTTACTAGCTGTTTTGTTTGGAAATGCGTTTAATATACACGGGTCAGTTATGGATTGGTCAGAATCATTGTTATATTCAGGATACCATACGCTTAACTTGACTTTGATTTATCAGGCAGGAATATATTTATCTTGTTCGGGAGCAATTTTGGATTTAGGGATAGATATATCTGCGGCGATTGATGAACTTGTTGAAAAACAACCAGCAATTTCACGCAAAGAAATCTTATTTTCAGGGCTTACTATCGGACGTTCGATAGTGGGTTCTCAAACAACAACTTTATTGTTAGCTTATATGGGAAGTTATATTGGAGTTATGATGGTGTATATGGCACAAGGAACGCCACTATTAAGTATACTAAATACCAAATTTATAGCGTCGGAAATATTGCAAACATTTGTTGGGTGTATCGGTCTTGTTATCGTGTCACCATTAACATCAATAATTTGTAGTTATGCGTATACGCCAACTATTAAATAGAGCGAAAAGTCAACCTTGTGGTTGGCTTTTTTTTGAATAGGGGGAATTTTAATGAAAGTTACAAAAAAGACAAGAGTTGTTATTAATATAATGATGACAATTTTGTTGATATCGCTAATGGATATTAGATTTACAGGAATGTTAGTGCATGAAGTTTTTGGAGTGGGATTATTATGTTTGTTTGTATTTCACTTTGGAATTAACTTTAAGTGGATGCAAGGCGTATCAAAAAATTTAGCAAAAGTTAAAGGCAAGACGAAAGTAAGTTTTGTGCTTTATGTGTTGCTTGTTGTTGGGACATGTGTTATGGGATATAGTAGTGTTATGATTTCAAACGAAGTGTTTCCGATGCAAACAGGGATTGATTATTTGTTTTGGAGGAATTTGCATGTAAATATGGGGTATGTTATGATGCTACTTGTTGTTGGACATGTGGCACTTCATGTAAAAGTTATGAAGGCTGTTGTTGTTAAAGCAGGACTTGCAGTGATGGCGTTTTTAGGGATTAAAGGACTTGTTAGTCCAAATTTTGCTTCTAATAATGTGGTGTCAATGGTCGAAGAAACGCAAATTCAAGTGGCAGAAATAGAAGTCTAAGTAAAACTTAAAAAGTAGGATTTTTTTTAGGTCTAGTAAGTGAGAGAGAGTGAATAGAGGAAGAAATACTTAATGTTAATATTTCAGCTTCTTGTCATTGGACTTGACGCACAAGACAGTTTTCACCAAAGAAACATTAATACCCCCGTAACCTGGCAGATGTTCTCTGCCAAAATCAGAAAAATGTTGTCAAAAAAGAGTACCGTGGATAAAAAGGCATTTCCAAACCAATTACTGCTCATGTTCTTCTGTTTAATGAACCCCTCCAATGAAAATCAAGTTTGAATGAATAGCATGTAGCATTAAGACATTTTATGAGCAATAAACACAATGCCAGAGCACATCCACCTTGAGTTTGCAGTCTACT
>LNZQ01000203.1 GCA_002007315.1 Epulopiscium sp. Nele67-Bin004 | reverse complement strand
GTCCTTTTGCAGTAGCTTGGTCGATTGCTTTTGTAGCAACTTTAAGTTGAGCTTGTGCAGAAGTTTTGTCACCAGCATTTACTGCTGTTACAACTTTTTTGCAGTAAGTTTTTACTGCTGATGAAATTGCACGGTTACGTGCAGTTTTCTTTGCTATTACTTTAATACGTTTTTTTGCTGATTTAATATTTGCCATTAGGTGGCCCTCCATTCACATTTTAACATTTTTTTATATCGACACGGTTTGGGGAAATATGAACGGTTTTAAACATTTCTAATTATACAGTAGTTGTAAAACAAAGTCAATGTATAGATGAAAAAAATGTGGAAAAACTAATGATAATAATAATGGAGGTGTATGCATGAAAAAAGAGAAATTTATGCCAAGAACAGACTTAGCAATTGAAATTGGTGCTATGCTAAAAGACGAGCAAGAGGACAAAGAGCAGGATATAGACGGTGTGGACATTCAAGTTGATACTTATGAAGAATACAAAAAAACGCATATAGAAATTGTTAACAAAGCTGGAGAAGAAGTGATGGGAAAACCAGTAGGACACTACATCACGATTGAGTCACAAGCATTAAAAGACAATGACCCTGATGCACACAAAAAAATTATTGAAGAACTTTCTGACAGCATTAGAGGGCTTTTGCCAGCACACAAAGGCGTGCTAAAAGTTTTGGTTATCGGGCTTGGAAATAGGCAAGCAACGCCTGACACGCTTGGACCATATGTGACGGACAAAGTTCTTGTAACTAGACATCTTGCAGAGTTTTTGCCAGAGGCGATTGACGAGTCTGTGTGTCACCTTAGCAGTCTAGCTCCAGGGGTTATGGGGCTTACGGGGATAGAAACAAGCGAAGTTGTGCGAGGTGTTGCGGAGCATATAAAGCCAGACTGTATTATTGCGATTGACGCTCTTGGTGCAAGAAGTGCCTCAAGAATAAATACGACTATACAGCTTAGCAACACAGGAATTTCGCCTGGGGCAGGAATTGGCAACAATCGCAAAAAGCTTGATAAAGACACGATGGGTTGTCCTGTTATCGCAATTGGTGTGCCAACAGTTGTTGATGCTGCGACGTTAATAAATGATACGATGGATCAACTTATAGATAGCATGTTGCAAGAGTCTACAAATACAGAGTTTTACTCAATGCTAAAATCTTTAGGCGAACAAGAAAAGTATACATTGATACGAGAAGTTATAACTCCTACTATTGGCAATTTGTTTGTTACACCAAAAGATATTGATGAGGTAATAATGTATCTTGGGAATGTTATATCAAATGCAATAAATATCGCAGTGCACCCTGGAATAACAATTGATGATGTAAATAAATATAGATATTAGAAAAATAACCGCCTATGTTAACATAAAATGTAGACGGTTATTTGCTGTGTATGGAATATATTTCCGATAGATAGATAGATAGATAGATAGATGTTAAAATAAATACATAGGGGAGGGTACTATGAAACACAAAAATTTATTTTTTAAAAACAATAATCTATTATTTTGTTTGAGTTGTTTAATGTCAGTAATTGTAACGATAGAAATGCTAGGTTTTGCGTATTTGCTACAACAACTTCTTGATATTGCGACACAACAAGATGTAGAAAAATTTATGCCATTTATAGGCAAATCAGTAGCGTTTCTTGTTATTTTAGCAGTTTCTAATTATATTTACATCAAACTAAAATGTACATTTGCAAAACGAGCTATGTTGCAATACAAAGACGAAACGTTTAATACACTTATGCAAAAAAATGTAGGCTCATTTATGAAAGAAAATACCAGTGCATATGTATCAACATTTACAAATGATATAACAAGCATTGAAGCTAATTACTTAGAGGGAACTTTTAAAATTATATCTATGATAACTTCTTTTGTTGGAGCAGTAACTATGATGTTTTATTATAACTTAACGTTGTCGTTAATAACTTGTGGTTTATGTATGATACTAATGGTGGTGTCTGGTACGATAGGGAAAAAATTAACGCCGTTAGCACGTAACGTAAGTGATAAAAACGAAATATTTGTAAATCAAATACAAGACTTGTTAAGTGGATTTTCTGTAATCAAAAACTTTCAAGCTGAAGAAGAAGGAATAAGACTATTTAAAGCAGAAAATCAAACTTTGGAAAATGCTAAATTTTCGATGAAACTCACTGAAGGCAATGTTCAAAATATATCTATGCAAACATCATTTATGATACAAATTGTAATGTTTTTAGTTGGTATTTACTTGACTATCACAGGTCAAATTACAATCGGGGTAGTTGTAGCATTTGTGCAACTCATGAACAACATTATGTCGCCAATTCAAAGTTTGCCTGTTTTATTTGCAAATAGAAAAGCCGCAATAGCTTTAGTTGATAAACTTGTTAGCTACACAGAAAGTACGGACGAAGAAACAGGAACTCTTGTTTTAGAAGATGTTGTAGATAATATCTCACTTTCTAATATCACATTTGGGTACGAACCAGATAAAACAATTTTAAGAGATATTAATGTGAATTTTGAAAAAGGAAAAAAATATGCAATTGTTGGAGCATCAGGAAGTGGAAAATCAACATTAGTAAACCTTTTGTTAAAAACTCATTTGGGCTATGAGGGTGAAATTAATTTTGCGAATAAAGAACTGAAAGATATTACATATGACTCGCTAAGTCAAGCTATATCAACAGTTCAACAAAATGTAATTGTTTTTAACACTAATATTAAAGATAACATTACGATGTTTAAAAATTATGACGATGCTGTTATAGAAAAAGCAGTCCAATTGTCTGGATTAAAGCGTTTAGTTGATGAAAAAGGATATGACTATGTTTGTGGAGAAAATGGAGTAAATTTATCTGGTGGTGAAAAACAAAGAATATCTATTGCTAGGGCGTTACTAAAAAATACATCTATTATGTTGATGGACGAGGCAACTTCGGCACTTGATGCTGAAACTGCTACAAGCATTCTAAATCAAATGTTAAAGATAGAAAACTTGCTTAGTATCGTTATAACGCACAATCTTAACAAAAACATTTTGGAAAAGTTTGATGAGATTATAGTGATGCAAAAAGGGAATATTGTAGAGGTTGGAGCATTTGATGACCTGTTAGAGAAAAAAGATTATTTTTATTCTTTATACAATATTTTGGAAGCAAGCTAATAAAAAATAACCTGCTATATCGTGAAATATAGGAGGTTATTTTTTATACATACAGTTCGTATTCGTTTTCTATTAGAGAAAATCCAGCGTGTTCATACAATGGTTGCCCCATAGGCGAGGAGTTTAGCATTATTTTGTGATATCCATTTTCTTGGGCAAATGTGATAGCCATTTCAAGCAAGTTTTTTGCAATTCCTTTGTTTCGGTATGGTGGAATAGTGTACATGTTCATTAGCTTAATAACTTTTTTAAGTCAATATAGTTATTTGCATGTACAATGTATTGATTATGCACATTTTTCTAGGTATAATGAATATATTAATAGTAAAGGGGTGATATAATGGCAACAACAAATGTAACGATAAGAATGGACGCTGAACTAAAAAAGCAAGCTGAAACACTTTTTTCTGAACTAGGAATGAATTTAACAACTGCATTTACAGTGTTTGCAAAACAAGCAGTTAGGGAACAGCAACTACCTTTTATGGTTTCTAAGTATCCAAATGCTGAAACTATTAAAGTAATTGAAGAAGCACGTAATGGAATAGGTCTTAGTCGTGAGTTTACCTCAGTATCTGAATTGATGGAGGATTTGAATGCTGACGATTAAATACCACAATTCTTTTAAAAAGGACTTTAAGTTAATTAAAGTACCAAAAAAATTTATGTTTTTGTTGTATAAATAAATGTAATAAGGGAATACTTGTAATATTATTAATCTGTAAAGAAATTGATAGTACCCAAGAGATTACTATAATTGTACTTTATGGATTTTATTAGAAATGCCTGTTAAGCAAAAGAATATCTATTGATAAAGACTAGATTTTTAGTGAAATAGGTTGATTGTTTAACAGTATACCCTAGCCGTTAGGGGTGAGGTGTAAAAAGGTAGTTTGTCATTTTTTACATTTTAAGTAACGGTCAACATACTAGTAATATTTGTCCTGTCTTATGTATAAACTATAAATAATGCTCTTAATCGGAAAGGGGACGGCTATGCGTAAGATGTTTGACAATAAATATGGACAAGCAATATTAATTTCTTATGTGGTGTTGATTGCATTTTTAGGTATAACGCTTTCAAACACATACAACAATATAAACTTTTTGGCTAGGGGAAATGCGAACTTTATGTTTTTTAAAACTGCCGTTAGCACTTTTGACACTGCTTATGATACGGAGTTGTTTGCAAAAACTTATGTGGACGACGTTATAGGCTTGGTCGTAAAAAGCCCACTTAGCTACATTCATCAAACGTTACCATTTGCCCAAAATTTGCCTATTGTGTTAAGTAGCAATGGAATTGTAGGTGTGTTTGATGTACCAGATGCACATGAACTAATAAATTTGGACAAAGAAAATACATACGAACCACAATTTAGTGAATACATACCAGTTGAATTTTTGGAAGTTAAACAAGAACTTGACGTTGTAAATCTTGCTGACCCAGGGTATTTGTTGCAAAACATATTTATAGGAGATAAGGACCTAAATGTAAATGCTGAAGTTGTGGGGCTTTGGGACTTTGTAGAACTTGCAGAGCGAGAACTTTCTATAAACACAAATGTTGATGGTCCTCAAGTTTTGATATTTCATACGCATAACCGAGAAACTTACGTAGATGAAGATTTTTCAAATGCTGGAAGTTGGGACACGGGTGTAGTTTTATTTGGAGCGACATTAAAGCAAGTGCTTGAAGAACGTTATGGACTTGAAGTGTTGCATGTAAATGAAAGTTTTTATAGCGTTGGGAAAATTGGAACAGATGGTGGTGAGTATGATAGAGGAGAAATTATCATGCAAAAAATAATTGATGATAACCCATCTCTACAAATTGCAATAGATATACATAGAGATGAACTTGCTACTACACTTGTGGGAGAAGTAAACGGACAAGATACAGCAAAACTTATGTTTGTAAACGGAATTAGCATGAAACGTGATTTAGCTAACAATCTTGTGCCAATGCAATATTTAACAAACCCTAACTTGGAAGATAACTTAGCATTTTCGATACAAGCCCAAATGGCTGGACTAACATATTATCCGGAAATAACACGAAAAATTTATTTAAAAACGTATAGATATAGCACAAATATGTTGCCGTATTCAATGTTACTAGAAGTGGGTGCAAATACCAACACAATTGAACAGGCACTTAATGCGGTCGAACCGTTTGCAGATATTTTGGCGATAATATTTGGTTGGGAATAGGGGTGACGTATGAGTGAACTAATTAAGCGATATTTAAAAACAGCATTTATTTATCATGTTGTGCTGTCAAGTTTTTTGATTGTAACAATTCGCACAACATACAACAATATTGAATTTTTGGCGAGGGGAAACGGCGATATAATGCATGTTAAAATGGCGATACCAAGCCTAAACACACCGTTTGACTTAGAGCTGTTTTGTGCAACGTACATTGACAATATTATTAAAACTATTACACGTAAGCCGTCTATTTATATTGATGTTGCAGACGGTGTGAGCGACGAAGAAGTTTCGCTTGATGATGCCGAGTATTTGCTAAAAACGTTTTATTCGGGCGATAGTAGACTTGGGATTGATGAGGATTTGATGAACTTGTGGGACTTTGAAGAGCTTGCAAGTAGAGAACTTTCTATTAACATGAATATTGACGGGCCAAAAGTGTTGTTGTTTCACACGCATGCAAAAGAAATTTATAAAGATGAGTCTTGGGGCGATGCAGGGACAAATGCAGGCGTAATTTTGGTTGCAAATGAGCTTGAGCGAATTTTGGAAGAAACTTATGGAATAGAAGTGTTGCATGTTGTGGCAGATTTTTATGAAAATGGCTCTCTCGTTGTGACAGGTGGTGAGTATGAGCGAATGGAGCCTGTAATCCAGCAGGTGATAGACGACAACCCGTCAATACAAATTGCGATAGACATACATAGGGACTCGCTTGGCAACCCAGATTTGCACCTTATGACGGAGATAGACGGG
>LNZQ01000202.1 GCA_002007315.1 Epulopiscium sp. Nele67-Bin004 | reverse complement strand
GATATTTGTTTGGTGCGACAGGCGGATATTTGCTTGGTTTTATAATGCAAGGGATTTTATATAGTTTGATGATACCCAAATTTGGTATCTCTAAAATAGCTAAATTTGTTGCGATACTTATCGGAAATATGTGCATTTATATATTTGGGACTATTTGGTTTGTTTCAGTGTATAGTACGCCTGAAAGTAGTGTAACATTTTTTGTTGCATTAAGCTGGTGCGTGTTGCCATATGTTATTCCTGACATAGTTAAAACGGTGCTTGCGTTTATATTATGTGAGCGTGTACAAAAAGTTATTAAAATATAAATAGAGGGTGGTTTTATGCCACCCTCTATTTATATTTATCTAAGCTGATTAATCTTCTCACTGCGTCAATAGCAACTTTTATTGCAATATCTGTGTCATGTACAACTGGATTTTCAAGTCCCAAATTTTCTCGTTCTTGATTTGCAACTGTCAAAAATACAGACCCGCATCTAACTTTTAAAAAGCTTGCAACTACAAAAAGTGCTGCCGATTCCATCTCCGAACCTTTAACATCAAGACGTTTCCACGCCTCCCACTTATCTAATAGTTCATAACTTACTGGCATTTTTTCTGGCGAATGTTGTCCATAAAATGCATCTTTACACTGCATAATTCCAACGTGGTGCCTAACACCTTGTGATTTTGCAGTTTCAACTAATGCATTTGTAACTTCCAAATTTGCAACTGCTGGAAATTCTATCGGTGCATATTCACGTGTTGTGCCTTCCATTCGTATTGCTCCTGTAGCAACTATAACGTCACCACCCATAACATCAACATCTATTCCACCGCATGTTCCAACTCGTACAAATGTGTCTGCACCACATCTAACAAGCTCCTCCATAGCAATTGAGGCCGATGGCCCGCCAATACCCGTTGATGTTACACTAACTTTTACGCCATCAAGCGTGCCTGTATACGTAACATATTCTCTGCTATCTGCAATTAGTTTTGCATCATCTAAATACTTTGCTATCTTTTCACATCGTTTTGGATCACCAGGCAAAATAACGTATCTGCCGACATCTCCTGGTCTTGTTTGAATATGATATTGCAAATTTTCTTCACCTGAATATTTATGCATGCAACAGCCTCCTTAAAAAAGTTAAATTACCTTATCATTCCTATCATCTGCAAGTGCTCATCTAGTTTTGAATAAACTGCGTTAGCAATTAAATCGGCAAGTGGCTCTAATTCCTTTGTTTCAAAATACGTGTTTAAACATTCCTCATATTTTGCTTTTTGTCTAACAGAAATTGCAATTGCTGGGAAACCATATAACATTAACTGATAGTTCATAATTAGTCTAGCTGTTCTATTATTACCTGCTTCAAACGGTTTAATTCGTGCAAACTCCGCATGTGCATACGTCGCATTATTAATTATATTATCCATATGGTTGTTGGCTATTGCCTTTAAAAATCTATCCATATGAACTTCCATTTCCGCACCTGCTGATAACTTTTTATACGTACCTGCTGGTGAAACGTTATCATTAATAAGCCTATTCATTTCTGTTATCATTTCTTCATCAAGCTGTTTGTTGCTCTCAACACATTTTTTTAAATATAAGTATGCTCTATGATGGTTATACGATTTAAAAACATCTTGTAATTTTTTGCCTCCAACAGATAGACCATCACTAATTAACGTCTTAGTTTCCATCATATTTAATGTATTGTTTGATAAGGCTGTTGAATTATAAGTAAACTCTATTTCAAATGCTTTCTCAAACGTTTGTTTCCCGTGCTCCGAAACTCTTTCAAGCGATTTTCTACATTCTTCATCTTTTAGTACAATTTTTTCGTAATCCATCATTTTTCCCTCTTTTCTTTAAACTTCATTTGGCTTATGCTCAAATCTCGATACAAACCAATTTATTGTATTTGTAAAATTTTTCATTACGATATTTCTTGATAATAAATAAGTAATTAATATAGATGTAACAATACATATAATAACTTGTATAAATACATCTGGTATAAATGAATTTATAGCAAATACTACTGCTACTAAATACGGGTGTAGTATATATACAGAAAATGTATTTAGACCAATTTTGCTAAAAAAAGTCTTTGTTGGTGTTATAAGATTTATCATAACATATACAAATGCAAATCCTATAACATATACCGACATACGCCCCAATATTGCAAGCCATAACGTTATTGAAAATGTGTTGTAAGCATGGCTACCATACAGAAATTCTGTCGGAAACACTTCCAAATATGCTAACATTATTGCTATTATCATTGTAACAATAATAATAGACATTGACAACAAATAGTTACCTTTTTTAAATGACAATAGTTTTTTTTCACTTGTGTAATATCCTCCTAAAAAGAATGGAAGAAAAAATAACGTTCTTGATAGTGATAAAAATGTATCAAAATCATTAGATAATCCCGCTGTTATTCCAACCACAAAGCTAATAGAAAATATATATTTCACTTTTATTAAATCTTTTAGGGAGATTCTCCAAAAAAACATGCTCATTAGATACCATAACGCCCAACCTGGAGTTGTAATCGAAAAATTTTCTGCCCCAACAACAGGTATGCTAACCAAATTCCATATGATATTAAATATTAAATATGGAACAAAAAAGTTTCTAAATGCTTTACTTCTACACTTATCCACATCTTTAGAAAAATATCCAGATACAAAAATAAACACTGGCATATGAAATAGGTATATAAACATATAAATACTTTGTATTATAATAGACTTATCCTTATAAACTTCAAGCGAATGTCCAAATACAACTAAAAATATCAAAATCCCCTTCAAGTTATCTAATAAGTAATTTCTATCGTTATCAACATTTGCACAAATACCATCACCCCCGATGCTTACAACGCTTCAATCCACTCTTTTGCTATTAAAATATGACCTTTTGCAGTTGGGTGCACCCCGTCAGACACCCAATAACAGTTTGGTTGTTCGGCACTAATCTGTGAATTAAAAATTTCTTGTAGCGGAACATATGTCGCATCAAAGTCTTTTGCTGCTTGCTCAACAACTTCAATTTTTGGTGCTAAATCCTCATGCCAATTAAGTTGTTTTGGCTCTGTTGGCAAAAGAAATGGTGCCATCAAAATAATTTTAAGGTCTGGATTAGCCTCTTTTGCACTCTCTAGCAAATAATAATAATGTTCTTTAAATTGCTCTGTTGTTGTCACTACACCTGCATCATATCTTCTCCAAGTGTCATTTACTCCTGCTAACAACGACAAAATATCTATATCTTCTGATAGCGTTGAACGTTTCCATCTACGTTTTAAATCTGCTGTACGATTTCCTGCTATACCCCTATTTAGGCATTTAATATTCTCAAAATGTTGTTGTATATAGTGGTTTATTAAATTTACATAGCCATTTCCAAGGCTTGCTCCGTCAAGACGATTACGTCCACAATCAGTAATACTATCTCCTTGAAACATAATAGTAGTATTTGGTTCTAACATTTATAAGTCCTCCGTTTGAATATGTTGATTTGTTTGTATTCTTGATGACACCCGTTGTTCATCAACATGTAAAGTTTGTGCAATTTCTTCTATAGATATGTTTGATATATGAAACATGTTATCTATTTTTAAGTCAATAATTTCTTGCTCAAGCTGATATACCTTTTGCATTTCAGCTGCTTTTTGTTGTCCGAGTTCGGCAATCGCCAACTTTGCCTTATCAACAACTTGGGTCAACTGCTGATTTTCTTGTTCTTTTAATTGTAATTCATGTTCTAATGTTAACATTTCGTCTTGCTCCCCCAATATCATCTCTCTAAAAAATGTTGTCCACTGCTCAAATTCTAATTGATTTTCCGTATCTAAATAATCTACAAAGTATTTTACAACTTTATATGTTTTTGGGTACCTAAGTCTATCTCTCACCCTAAGCTTTTCAATATCGTCAATATATATTTGAGCTATTTTGCATAAATCATTAAACTTTTCAAGATTGGCTTGATACATTTGAGATATTACAATTGGATAATCATTTATAGGATTTGCTTTGTTATAAAATACTAGTTTTCGGGTTTTGGTGTGTAACGAAAAATCTACGTCCTCATTAGAATTTGATAAGATTATTTTAATATTTATATCCAGAATTTCATCTTCATTAAATAATTCTTTTACTAAACCCTGTAAAATTTTTTCGTTTGAAAATAAAATTTTAGCAAAATATCTGGGTTGCTTCGGATCAGCAGCTACCCCATCACTTGTATCTAGCAATCTTTTTTTGTGTATCTCTATATCTTCTAAAAAATCTTCTATAGTAGTTGTATAGCGATATTCTGCAGCATTATCATCAGTATATATTTGTATTTCTTCTTTTAATAAAAGCGGTTTACTGAACTCAAAGTTATCTAGTTTTTTTGTACTTTTAAGTAGTAATATATTGTCATGTTGCAGTATAATTCTATATATGCAACCAACTCCTGCTATTGCACATATTTTGTCGCCTTTGTTTGTATATAATATTGAAGGTTCGATTATTTGTTGTAGTTCCTCTATGCTATAGTAATTTAACATAGTTTCCTCCGTTTGAATTTTTAGTATATTGATAATAATAACACATAGAAAGGTGGATTGAAAAGTGAAAAAAGTCGAATTTATTAAAATTGGTGGTTTTAAAATTGGTCATGCCCATAATACCGAGGCAGCAACAGGTTGTACTGTGTTTTTGCCTGATGAATGTTCAGTTTGTGGTGTTGATATTAGAGGAGGTGGCCCCGCATCTCGTGAAGTTCACCTGCTTGACCCACTTATGGCAGCAACAGGGATACATGGTATTTTGTTGTCTGGAGGTTCTGCATTTGGACTTGATGCCGCTGGTGGGGTAATGCGATATCTGGAAGAACGTGGTATAGGTTTTGATGTTGGTATAACAAAAGTTCCTTTAGTTTGCCAAAGCTCACTATTTGATTTAATGGTTGGCGATATGAAAATTCGCCCTGACCAAGCTATGGGCTATAAAGCATGCCAAAATGCATCTTATGATGAGCCCGCCCAAGGAAATGTTGGGGCTGGTATCGGCTGTACGATAAACAAAGTTAACGGCATAAAAGACGCCAAAAAAGCAGGTATAGGAACGTATGCTGTTCAAGTTGGAAACGTGAAAATTGGTGCTCTAGTTGCACTTAATGCACTTGGCACTATTCGTGGTAAAGATGATGATTTATCTATATTAGGCGACAATTTGTTTACAGGCAATACAACACTTGGAATTGTTGTGACAAACTGCAAATTTTCAAAATCCGAAATGAACAAAATCGCTAACATGGCACATAACGGCTATGCTCGTGCGATATCACCAATACACACAACTGCTGATGGTGACAGTATTTATGCTGTTTCAACGGGTAATGAAACTTGTGATATCAACACTATAGGCACACTTTCGGCGTACGTTATTGAACAAGCAATTTATCGTAGCGTTGAAGCAAGTGAAAGTGCATACGGTTTTGATAAATGGAAATAATATGTAGTAAGTTCCTGTTTTTTATAGGTATTTTTTTTGACTTATGGTATAATAAATTTCGTGTAAATACATTGCACCTCATATAGAGGGCGATAGTTCAAGGAGGATATTTTTATGAAAAACACACGTTCACTAACACTCTTAGGAATTCTACTGGCAGTAGAAATTATTTTATGTTTCACGCCACTAGGTTTTATTCCGCTAGGCATCATCAACGCAACAACTTCCCACATTCCTGTAATTATAGGAGCAATCTTTTTAGGCCCTATCGGCGGAATGATTTTAGGGGGAGCATTCGGGATTATGTCTATGATTAACGCAACGACAAGCCCAGGGCTTACATCGTTTGTATTTTCACCATTTGTATCAATTGGGGGTATATCAGGCAACTTTTATAGCGTTATAACTGCCATGGTTCCACGTATTTTGATAGGGCTAGTTGTTGCAGTTGCATACAGCATAATGGATAAATTAAAAGTTAAAGCAACTTTAAAATACACATTATGCGGTCTAATCGGCTCACTTACAAACACAGTTTTAGTACTATCTTGCATTTATATTTTCTTTGGTCAAGAATATGCAACCGCTATTGGTTCAGATTTTTCTTTACTATTTGGATTTATAATGGGTATTGTAATGACAAACGGTGTTCCCGAGGCGATTGTTGCTGCAGTTATTGTAACAATGTTGTGTACAATTCTTAAAAAAGTATTTAGACAAGACTTTAAGTTGTCACTAAAGCGAGGTTAAATTATGAGTAAACATATTTTACTTGGTGTCACAGGCGGAATAGCCGCCTACAAAATTTTGGACGTAGCAAGTAGGCTCAAAAAACAAGGCTATGAACTCAACACAATAATGACAAAAAATGCTTGTGAGTTTGTAAATCCACTTTCATTTGAAACGATTACATCAAATTATGTTGTAACGGATACTTTTGAACGGTCACATAAATGGGAAGTTGAGCATATCGAACTAGCAAAAAAAGCTGATATATTTTTGGTTGCACCAGCGACTGCAAATATTATTGGTAAAGTTGCAAATGGTATCGCTGATGATATGCTTAGCACAACTATAATGGCATGCAAAAAAACAGTTATATTTGCACCTGCAATGAATACAGCGATGTATGAAAATAGCATCGTGCAAGATAATATTGAATACTTAAAATCTAAAGGATATTTGTTTATTGAACCTGATAGTGGAATGCTTGCCTGTGGAGATATTGGGAGGGGAAAACTCCCCTCTCCTGACAATATAGTATCATTTGTTTTAAGTCAATCCGAGGAAACAACAGAATTATCAGGGCTTAATTTTTTAGTAACCGCTGGGCGAACAATCGAAGCTATTGACCCTATGCGATATGTCAGCAACCACTCAACAGGTACAATGGGGTATGCCATAGCAAAAGTCGCAGCACAAAAAGGCGCAAATGTAACTTTAATTTCTGGGCCAACAAATTTGGATACTCCATCAGGGGTTACACGTATAAACATTAAATCGGCACAAGAGATGTATGACGAAGTTCATAAAATATATGCCGCTCAAGATGTTGTAATAAAAACAGCCGCCGTTGCTGATTATCGCCCTAAAAATACGTCTGAGCAAAAAATAAAAAAATCTGGAGATAACTTAGTTTTAGAATTTATCCCCAATCCAGATATTTTAAAAAGCTTAGGCGAAATTAAGACACATCAAATTTTGGTTGGATTTGCAGCTGAAAGTGAAAATGTTATTGAAAACGCCAAGGCAAAACTTGTAAAGAAAAACTTAGATTTTATAGTAGCAAATGACATTTCTCAAGAAGGTGCAGGCTTTGGAGGCAATACAAATATTGCTACCATCATATCAAAGGACGGTGATATGACAGCGTGTCCTCTTATGCTTAAAGAAAATCTTGCTACTGAAATTATCGAAAAGATAAAAAATTTTGTGAAAGGAACAGCTTAGTATGTTATTAACGATAGATATTGGCAATACTCATATTGTGCTAGGTGTTATGAAAGACTTGTATGTCACTATGAGTTTTAGACTTACAACGCAAACTTCTCAAACAGCTGATGAACATGGAATTACAATGATTCAGATGCTTAGAAGTCGTGGAATTGAAGCATCTGATATAGAAGATGTAATCGTAAGTTCTGTTGTACCAAATGTTATGCACTCTATAAAAAATAGTATTATTAGATATTTTGGAAAATCGCCTTTTATCGTTGGCGAAGGTTTGAAAATTGGACTTTCTATACGAACTGACAGCCCAAAACTTGTTGGTTCTGACCGTATTGTTAATAGTGTTGCTGCCTACAATATATATGGTGGTCCTTGTATGGCTATCGACTTTGGAACGTCAACAACATACGATATAACAAATGGTGAAGGCGAATTTATAGGCGGTTTAATTACGGCAGGTATCGGCATTAGTGCCGAAGTTATGAGCCAAAAAGCAGCACAACTTCCTCATATCGAAATCAAAAAACCCAAAAGTATTCTCGATTGCAAAAATACTGTTGCAAGTATGCAATCTGGTTTAGTTTATGGCTATATTGGACAAGTTGAATATATAATCACTAAAGTAAAAGAAGAAATGAACTGTCCAAATCTCACAGTTGTTTCAACAGGCGGATTAGGTCGTATTATAAAAGATGAAACCGACTTAATCCAGACACATGATAAATACTTAACCCAAAAAGGGCTACGTATTATATACGACAGAAATAAATTTAACAAAGAAAGGTGTTAACTATAATGAGTTTACAAAAATTAGCGGATTTATTATTCCCAACTATCACAAAAACTCCAGACGACTATATTAAACTTTATTCGTCAAGAAATTTAGAAGATGGTGCTAAAGTTACAAGATATGCTCCAAGTCCTACAGGATTTCAACATATTGGAGGAGTTTTTGCTGCCCTCGTTGCTGAAAGAATTGCCACACAAAGCGGAGGCATATTCTTTTTAAGAATTGAAGATACTGATCAAAAACGTGAAGTTGAAGGTGCAATTGATGATATCGTTGCTACTATGCACAAATATGGAATGGATTTTAACGAAGGCTTAGGTGCTGATGATAAATACGGTCCATATAAACAAAGCGAGCGAAAAGAAATTTATCAAACATTTGCAAAATATCTTGTGGAACAAAACCTTGCTTATCCTTGTTTTGCCACACCAGATGAACTTAATGCATTACGTGAAGAACAAATAGCCAAAAAACTTAACCCTGGATATTATGGTGAATTTGCAAAATATCGTAACTTGACAGCGGACGAAGCTATCGCAAAAATTGAGGCT
>LNZQ01000201.1 GCA_002007315.1 Epulopiscium sp. Nele67-Bin004 | reverse complement strand
ATGGTTGGACTGAAACCATTGCCTTAGGGGAGAGGTTACTTGCAAAATAAGGACCTGAATATGTTATTTTTTGTTATTAAGTAAACTTTCATTTTTGACGTAGTGTACATTTTAAATAAGCTCATAGTTCTGCATAAGTAATCTCCAGCAAAACAAAAAATATCTATGGCAAGGAAAGTTACACAGCAGAACAACTACACCAAGTGATACATGAAGTCAAAAAAGAGCTGAAAGGGATGATTGTGTGTTCTTCCAGAGAGGCTGCGTCAATGCTGTATGATTATATTTTGGCGGAAAGACCGGATTGGAAAAATAAAGTTAAAGCCGTAATGACTTCAACAGAAACAGACAGCAATGAACTTAAAAGATTTAAAACCTCTAAATTTCAACGTGAGCAATTAGCTAATGAGTTCAAAGACCCTAATAGTGGGTTTAATCTGGTTATAGTAGTTGATATGTGGCTTACCGGATTTGATGTGCCGTGTTTGGGGGTGATGTATTTGGATAGAGATTTGGAAAAACACAATCTCATGCAGACGATAGCCCGTGTAAATAGAGTTTACAATAATAAAGACGGCGGCTTGATTTGTGATTACAGAGGTATATTTACAAAGCTGGAAGAGGCTTTACGCATATATTCTAATGATGATAGGGAATGTTTCGATGAGTATGAGAATGTGTTAAACCAGCTTAAAACCTTTATAGATATGATGAGGGATTTTTTCTTTGGAGTTATAAATCTGGATGATTTTCTTGATGACAGCAAAAGCCCGCATACTTTTCTAAAAGCTTTAGATTATCTTGAAGGATTGTTTTTAACAGAAGACGAAAAATATATTTATTATAGAGGCTTGTCGTCAAAGATTAATAAAGCTTTTAAGATTTGTTACAACCAAGCAGACAAAGATACAGAATTAATAGTAGCCTATTTGATTGCTTTAAACAAAAAACTTAATAAACTGTCTAACATGGGCGAACATTCCACCATGTCTTTGAATAAAAAAATAGAAGAGCTTGTTATTAGAGCCGTTGAAGCTGATGAGGTAGAAAACATACTTTCTTTAACAGACAGCAAAGACGGTGTGGATATTTTAAGTCGCGAGACACTTGATAAAATTGCAAAAATACCGCTGAAAAACCTTGCAATCAATACTTTGGAGAGGATTCTTGATGATAGAATTAATACTACTAGAAAAGTTAATCTGACTATGAGCGAAAAATATTCTAAGAAATTACGTTCTATAATGCTAGGATATATCAATAAAACTTTAACTAGTGTGGAGGTGTTGAAAGCATTTTTAGATATGTCAAGTGATATGCTGCAAGAAGAAACTTATGCTGAAGCCAAAGGAATGTCCAAAGAAGAGTATGCTTTTTATTGCGCGATAAATGGAGATACAATAGAAGAAATGCTGGGTAAGGATATACTAAAAGATATATGTTATGAATTGGTAAAAACCGTGCAAAATTCCAAGACGATAGACTGGGGAAAGAAAGGTAGTGTGAGAGCAGCAATGCGTAGAGAAATTAAACGGCTTTTAAATAAATATGATTACCCACCAAAGGATATTGAAAACGCAACAGATAAAATCATAAAACAAGCTGAAGAACAAGAAGCTGCTTAAATAAAATACATCAGTACAATCATAAATATATTTTATCCATAAAAATATTTGTAATTGTCAAGCGACAAATAGTTTGTCATAAAAATCGATTTTCCTAATCCCACAGGGATGCAAGCTAACATCTAGCCATTTATAAATAAAACAGAAAAAAATAAAACCTCCATTTAACGGAGGTTTTATTTTGATTTTAAATCTATTTTATAAATATTCTGTATTGGTGTAAGTTTTTTTCAATCAAAACACTTAAAATCTAAATCTAACACCAGCAAAAGCACCATAGTCCATTTTTCTAAGTTCTGCAGAGTAGCCTGCTTGTATACCCACAACAACCCATTCATAAGAATATGAAATGCTTACATAGGGCAGTTTACTGTGTATCCAATAACCGATACCGCCCTCAAGCGAATGCTTGTATTGCAGCTCTCTTCTATTAATAGAGATCGTATTTGTATAAATTCCAGCCCTATCTGTGTGAAAAGAGGCAACAGCCCTCACGGTGTTGTGAGTGCTTTTGACTTCCAATTTTTCTCCGCTGATAACAGCGTCGGGGTCTGAAGATGATATTTTCATACTTGTTTGAATGGGGACTTCTTTATTAAATATGAGGTAACCTATGCCGACACCGAGCAACACGGACGTTGCGAGTGCAGAAATCATACCCAAAGGGCATGCTAACATGACGTTAAGATTTCTGCCTTCCTTAATTACCAACATAAGCTATACCTTTATCAAATCAACGCTTGTACCCTGTGTGCCGAAGACAATATTCCTGCCTTTGACGATTTCCGTGTTGTAGATATGACGTGGTTTTGCGCCGTCTTCGGCGATATTGACGTGGACGAAGTTTCTAGGAATTTTGTTTCCGTTGCTTATTCTGTAAATGTAATTTTGGGCGAAATCGATTTCGTTGCTGAAGTTGTCTTTCAGCATTTTCATAAATCTATCCTGCTCAGCAAGTAATACTACCCAGTCAACCGCAACTCCTTTGGTGTGGTAAGAATTTTTAACACCGCCCATTTTGGCATTGAGGATTTCTCCTCTGTATGCGCAGGTAAACGCCAATTTCTTACCCCAAACTTTC
>LNZQ01000200.1 GCA_002007315.1 Epulopiscium sp. Nele67-Bin004 | reverse complement strand
AAGTAAAAATAAAAAATAGATATTTTTTAGATAGGATTGTCATATAAATTAAAAGACTATGTAAAAGTTGGTTAAATAAGGGGGGAAAATTTTGAAAACACTACCAAATGATTTGCGAAGTCAGTATGACCTAGAAATAAAAAAACATTATTACGATAGAAGTAATTTTATATTAGATACTAATAAAGGAAAATATATTTTAAGAAAGATGAATATATCGACAGAACAAATCTTATTTATGTATGATGCGGTAAATCATTTAAGGGGTAACGGTTTTTTGCAAATTGGTTCTATTTATCCAACTAAAAAAAATCTCCCTTATTCTACTAGTCGTGGTCAAATATACGTTATGCAAACGTATAAAGACGGGAAAGAAGTTGAATTTAACGAACTTGCAGATATTAAAGGTTCAATAAAGTTATTAGCCAATTTTCATAAATGTGGTGTAGGTTTTGAAACATCGCTTAAAAATTCACAAGCTATTCATATTAAAGATATATACTCATACTTTAGCAAGCGTACTAGGGAAACACATACATTAAAGAAGAAAATAACACCATTATCCCAAAAGACTCCGTTTGAAATAGCGTTTTTAAAAGATTATCAAGACTATGAGGAGTTACAAAAAATGGCTTTAGATTGTACATCACAAACTTGTTGTAAAAATATTATGACAAATGTACAACTTACTAATAGCCTTGCACACAATGACTTTAAGTATCATGCTATACGACGTATGGGCGATAATTATACGCTTGTACATATTGATTTGTGTACATATAACATGCAAGTGTTAGATTTTAGTAGTATATTAATTAAGATTATGCAAAAAAATAGTTGGGATACCACTTTACTTCATGAACTTATTACGATTTATGAAACGATACGTCCCCTTAGTGATGATGAAAAAGCTGTGCTTAAAGCTATGTTAATATTTCCGGATAAGTTCGCAACAATTTGTAATAATTACCTACAGTGCAAACGTAGGAATAATTATAGCATGTTTGCGGTAAAATGGGATAATATGATTGAATATAAAGAAGAACAAATTAAAGCAGCACATTACATTAAAGAAAATCTATAGGGCGGTTGTTTCCGCCTGTATAAATTTGTGTAATATTAGTGAATTTAATTGACGAACCGTTAAATTAGATGTACAATATTTATAATACATCAGATAAAAAATTGTGAGAAGGTGAAAAATGATGAGTAACAACAAAAAGTTGGTTGCAGCAATTGTCAGCATGTCAATTTTGGGACTTGTAACTATGATGTTTGTTATGTTTAAGGGTATAGAGATATTTGTTGATAAAAAAGACGTTACGCCAACTGTTGCGGCAACATCTCCAACGACAGTTGAGGACACTTTTGACTTTGAGTCTAACCTTAATGGAGTTATAATTAGTAAAGATGATGAAGAATTGTGGCTATATAATTTATCAAATGGCGACCAAGTTAGAATAGTTGTATCACAAACGACGGAAATCGTAGATAGATACCTAAAAACTATTCCGTTTTCATCAATTTCAGTAGGTGAAGTTGTTGAAATCTTTTATAAACCTGAAAGCCGTATTGCAACGGTTATAGCTGTTCACGCAGATTCGTGGGAACGAGCAGGTGTTAGTGGTCAAAACTTTAACACCGAAACAAGAATACTTACTCTTGGAGATGCGACATATAAATTGTCAAGTCCACAAGTTATCTTAAACGAATATAACGAAGTTATAACAACTCTTGAAAACATATCGAATTATGATACATTGCTTGTAAAAGGTATCGGCGAACAAATTTATAGTATACAAGTTACAACACAAGCTGGTGCCATACAAATTTCAAATTTACCAAACTCAAACGGTAGAATTGAAATTGATAGACAAAGGCAAATACTATTGTCTGATTTAGCACAAAACGAACTAATTGAACTTACATCAGGTGTACACCATATTGCATTATATGTTGATGGATATCAAACTCTTGTCCAAGATGGCGTGCAGATTGATTCAGGACAAACATACACACTTAATGCGGCAAATTTAAAATTACAGGAATACAGCGTAGGCATACGTCTTAGTACAGGTGGTGCTTCATATACGCTAACCATAAATGATAAAGAATATAGGTCAGGACAAACTGCAATGTTACCAACGGGTGAATATGACCTAAAAGTTATTGCAGATGGTTATGAAACTTATACACAAACATTCAGGGTGTCAGACAACATGATACTTCAACCAACATTGGTAGCGTTGCCAACTGGTACAACTGTAGCAGTTGAAGAAACGCCATTACCAAGCAGTTATAGTATCAGATTTAACACTATCCCTGAAGGAGCAAAGGTATTTATTGATGGCGAGTATGTGGGCGTAACTCCTGCAACAAAATCGTTGGGGCTTGGCATATACAAAGTTGAGCTTGAACTAGAAGGATACGAACGCTATTCAACATCTATAATTATAGAGCATGAAGATGTTCAACTTGATTATCTTTATGTATTAACACCAAATTAAAGAGGCGAGGAAAGGAAGAAATTTATGGATTACAGAGCTAAGTACGACAAATGGTTAAATGATGATTGTTTTGACGCACAAACTAAAGAGGAACTTCAAAGTATAGCTGGCGATGAAAAAGAAATAGAAGACAGATTTTATACAGAGCTTGAGTTTGGAACTGCTGGGCTTAGAGGTGTTATCGGAGCTGGAACAAACCGTATCAATATATATATTGTTAGAAAAGCGACTCAAGGTCTTGCTAACTTTATAAATGGACAAGGTATCGAAAATCCAAAAGTTGCAATTGCGTATGACTCAAGAAACAAATCAGACGTTTTTGCAAAAGAAACTGCACTAGTTTTCGCAGCAAATGGAATTCATGCTTATTTATATGAAGGCTTACGTGCCGTTCCACAACTTTCTTTTGCTCTTAGAGAACTTGGCTGTGACGCTGGGGTTGTTATTACAGCAAGCCACAATCCTCCAGAATACAACGGTTATAAAGTGTATGGAAATGACGGAGCACAAGTTAGTGCACCATACGACAAAATGATTATAACTGAGGTAAATAAAATTACTGATTTTAGTACAATTAAAACTACATCTATTGAAGAAGCTGAAAAAGCAGGTTTATTAACTTGGATAGGCAAAGATATGGATGACAAATATATCGAGAACGTTAAAGCACAAATCGTTAACCAAGACGTTATCAACCAAGTTGGTGACTCGTTCAAAATCGTGTACACACCAATTCATGGTACAGGCAATGTTCCTGTTAGACGTGTTCTTGACGAAATTGGATTTAAAAACGTATACATTGTTGACGAACAAGCAGAGCCAAATGGCGATTTCCCAACAGTAAAAAGTCCAAACCCTGAAGATGTTGGAGCATTTAAACTTGCTATTGACCTTGCGAAAAAAGTTGAAGCAGATATCGTTATGGGAACAGATCCAGATGCTGACCGTGTTGGGGTATTAGTTCGTGATGCACAAGGTGAATACATTGTTTTAACTGGTAACATGGTTGGAGCAATGCTTACAGAGTACATTTTGGCTGGTAAAAAAGAGCAAGGTACGCTTGACCCTAACGGCGTTGTTATCAAAACGATTGTTACAACAGAAATGGTTAGACCAATGGCAGAGGCGTATGGCATAGAACTTAGGGAAGTACTTACAGGGTTCAAATACATTGGAGAACTTATGAAACAGTTTGAAGAAACTGGTGATAACAGCTATGTATTTGGCTTTGAAGAAAGTTATGGTTGTCTTGCAGGAACTTATGCACGTGACAAAGATGCGATTGTTGCAAGTATGCTTGCTTGTGAAATGGCTGCATTCTACAAAACTAAAGGTATGACGTTGTATGAAGGGCTTGTTTCTTTATATGAAAAATACGGATACTACATGGAAGGCGTTCAGGCGTTCACATTAAAAGGAAAAGATGGTGCAGAGAAAATCAAAAACATCATGCAAAACCTACGTGAGCAAATGCCAAACACTCTTGGTGGATACAACATCGAAGCAACACGTGACTATAAGAGCAGCGTTCGCACAACTCAAGATGGTGAGCAAGAAAAAATTGACTTACCAGTATCAGACGTTATGTATTTTGAAATGAATGATAACGCTTGGGTTTGTGTTCGTCCATCAGGTACAGAGCCAAAAATCAAATTTTATATCGGCGTAAAAGGTTCAAGTGAAGAAGATGCAACAACTAAAGTTGATAATATCAAAGCTGATGTTTTAACTTTATTAGAGCCTTGGATGTAAAAAAACGTTAAAGAGTAAAAAAATTAAAAAAAATTATATTAGATGCCACGGGTACTTGAATGTACTTGAGGCATCTTTTTTTTACTTTAGGTATTTACAAATAAAATTCAAGTATGTTAGGGTATAGTTGTAGCAGGGCAGCGAGCTTGTCAGTCGCTACAAATAACCGAATAAAGGAGGGAAAGCTATGGATACAATTTTTGTAGTTGTAGGCATTGGGTTAAGCTTACTTTTATTTATAATAGGATTGATGCAACTTGGGCGAGCTAGAAAAGCAACAGCGAAGCTACAAGAGGAGCAACAAGTTATAAATGAACGTTTTGTAAGTGAACATATTAAAAATGACGAACCCAAAGTAATTAGTATAAGGCAAATGCTGATTGATAAAAAGATTAATGAGCAAACTACACCTATTAATCAACATAATGACGCCGAGCCAAAAGTTATACATATTAAGCCATACATAGTAGAAGATAAACAAAAATTATCTTTTGCAAAGAAAAATAAAGTGTTTAGCACAAAGAAGCTAAAACGAGTTGACCAACGGGGGCGTGACCCGTGTGAAATGTAAAAATTTCGCTACATAGTTATTAAAGCAGTTTTTTTATAATCCCAGTTAAATAGACAAGCAGCAACATTTGATATAGGAACAATAGAGGTTGCCTAAACGCTGTTTCAAAGGATATTTAATTTGGTATAAATTATACCCCCTATCTAATATTATTATATATAGAAAGGGGGAGCGTGATGAAAGTCGGAGATTACGTAGTTAGACAATCGTATAATAAAGATGTTTTGTTTATAATCATTTCAATAACGAAGCTACATACAGCCCAGTTAAAGGGCATATCGTATCGAATACTTGCCGATGCACCATTATCAGATTTGGAGCTTGTTGGAAATATGAGATTTACGACCCCAGAAAGCTCGATTATGGAAATGATAGCACAAAACATTGAAGATATTTTGATGCAACATAAAATTGCGGATACAACGCAAATGCATAAGGCAGGAAAAGTTTTGCACATAGACGGAGACCCATTTTATTTAAACGTGTGCCTAAGATATTATGAGGCTTTGGAGGTTAGTGCCGTTGGTGAAAACATTCCTGAATCTATGCAACCAAAAAAAGTAAAGGAGCTGATAGAGCTACATAACCCTGATATATTGGTTCTTACGGGGCATGACTCAATTCATAAACATGCACAAGTGCGGGAGGACGGAATTGAAAACTACCGTAATACCAAATATTATATCGAAGCGGTGAAAGAAGCGAGAAAAATACGACCTACAAGCAATCAGTTGGTGATTTATGCGGGAGCGTGTCAATCACATTTTGAGGAGATATTATCAGCAGGTGCAGATTATGCATCGTCGCCTAGTCGTGTGCTAATTCATGCTTTAGACCCTGCGTTTATAGTGGAACGAGTAGCATATTGTCCTTTTAATCAAGTGCTTTCCCTAGATGAAGCACTTAAATATACAATTACCAAATTTGAGGGGTTAGGAGGTTATGAAAATTTAGGTAAGTTTAAAAGAGGAGGTCCGTTGAAAAAACTAGATGATGTTGTATTAACACCAGAAGTGCTTGAGGATATTAAAATAGAAAACTATACAGAAATTGATCGGAGCAATAGAAACCAAATCGGCAATAGTATGCCAATCAAAACGTGGTAGTAGGGGCGGATTAAATCGTCCAATAACAGTAGGGGCGGTTACTAGCCGCCCGCATACATATCGGAATAGCCGTCCCTACCCCACCCCTTTCTTTTTTTGTCATAAACTTTAATATAAAAGAATATACATAAAGTATCGGTATTTATTATTTAAGTACAACCATACAATTATTTAGGTAGCGTTAGAATTAGGAGGGAATATAAATGTCTGTTGAATTAATGCAAAGACTTGTAGATGTAACCGAAGCAACAAAAAAAGAAACATCGCAAATTGTGAAAGAAAGAGACCTAATTGTGCCAGATGGCAAGCCTGATGTACAAAAAGTATTGCTATTAGATGGCAAAATCCGTATGGATCAAATTGACGTGCAGTCAAATCGTGTTGTTTACAAAGGTCAAATTGAAGTTTCAATTTTATATATGCCAGAAGATCAGGCTGCAGGCGTAAGTAAAATGACTGGTAGCATTCCACTTGAAGATTTTATGATTCTTGAGGGGCTTGAGGCTGACCAACGTGTAGATTTTAGCTATGAGATTGAGAATATGCACTGGAACTTGCTAAATGAGCGTAAACTTAATGTTAAAACTATAATCGAACTTAAAGCTACAAACACAGCAGTTAAAGAACTTGCTATGATTGAAGATTTAAAAACAGATGAACCTATCCAAAAAAGAATGGATACGCTTGATATTGTTAACATGATGCCTTATAAAGAAGAAAAAATTATCATTAAAGATGAACTTACAGTTCCACAAGGCAAACCAGCTGTTGCAGAAATCATCAAAACTGATACTGCAATAAAAGACGAACAAATTCGCCGTACAGCTGATGAAATTGTATTCAACGGAATGGTTGAGCTGTCAATTTTATATCGTGGAACAGAAGCAGGACGCCTACTTGAAGTAGTTCATCACAAAATTCCGTTTTCTGGTGCAATTGATTTCCCAAAAGACGAAGACGAAATTTATTGGGACTGTGAACTTGAAGTATCTCCAACTTACATTCAAGTTAACCCAGACTATGATGGTGAAGACCGCATAATTGAGGCAGAATGCATAGTTACGGCGAAATATACAACGTACAACAATGAGAAAACAGAAGTTGTATCTGATATTTATTGCCCGGGCAAAAAAGTTAAGTCAGTTGATAAACTTGAGTCATACGTAAACTTGGTACATAAAGAAAATGTGCGTGTGCCTAAAAAAGAGTCAGTTCAACTTACAGGTCTTTCGCCAGAGGATCAACAAATTTACAATGTAGGTATTAAAGCAAAAGTTGAAGACAAAATACTTGAAGGTGACAAGCTGACAATTGAAGGTATACTTGAAATTGAAGTATGCTATGTTGACCAACAAAATTCAGCACCAATAAATAGCTATTTAGACATTGTTCCATTTGAAATTTCTATTCCAGTTCAAACTGGTTCAGGTAAAAATATTGTTGATGTTGATGTTAAACCAAAAGAAGTTCAAACTTCAAGTTTTACTCGTGATATGCTTGGACTTGAATATGTGCTTGAATACCTAGTTAATGTTTATGAGCAAAAAGAGATGCGTATTCTTGAAGAAGTTGAATTTGAAGATATGAGCAAAGAGGAACTTTCAGCATATCCAAGTATTATCGTTTACACTGTTAAACCAGGTGAAAATCTTTGGGATATGGCTAAACGTTTTAATACAACAGTTGCAGACATTGCCCAAGTAAATGAGGTTGAAGCAAACTATCAACCTCGCCAAGGCGAAAAAGTTATTATCGTTAAAAAAAATAAATTTTAATTTGTAGGGCGATCGTTAAGGTCGCTCTATTTTTGTGTATACAATAACATTGACTTTAGGTTTTTTTAGGGGTTATAATATAACAAACAAATGTAGTTAGAAGGTGTAAAGATGGATACAATTAGACTGAAAGCCAAAGCTAAAATTAATCTAACTTTAGACGTTGTTGGAAAAATGGATAATGGCTACCATGATTTACGTATGGTTATGCAAACTATAAATCTACATGACACTATTCAAATAACCAAAACTAAAACGCCTAAAATTCAGATAAACACGAACATTAAATGGTTACCAACAGATGAAAGAAACGTGGCACACAAAGCTACAGCGTTGTTTTGTGAAAAAATGCATATAGATGATGGAGTTTATATTGATATACTTAAACGAATTCCTGTTTCAGCGGGGCTTGCAGGTGGTAGCAGCGATGCAGCAGCAGTTCTTGTTGGGCTAAACAAGTTATTTGATACCAAGCTTTCAAAAAAAGAGCTTATGCAACTTGGAGTACAAATTGGTGCAGATGTGCCGTTTTGTATACTTAGAGGAACAGTTCTTGCAGAAGGAATAGGCGATGTTTTGACGCCACTTAATCCACTACCATATTCATACGTATTGTTAGTAAAGCCAAATATCAATGTATCAACAGCTGTAATATAT
>LNZQ01000199.1 GCA_002007315.1 Epulopiscium sp. Nele67-Bin004 | reverse complement strand
CTCCTCACCCCTCTGAATTAGGCATGACCCACTTTTTGAGGCTCCCTCGTCCGTCTGCCCCGCGAAATCAACCCCTTGGCTCGCACACAAACACACACACACGCACCCTCACCCAATCTAAATCTTATTAACACGTCTCTCTGCTATATACAATATTCCCAGCTGACTCGCAAGCAGAGTGCTGACAACGTTGAATATCAAAGTGAGCTCTGAATCTCATCGTTTGTTTTGTCAGAGCCGTAGACAGCCATGAAGAGTGTGTGTTGTTCTGGATGCTGCAGGCACAGACACACATCATTGCTCTTTCTAGTATGTCATGGGACAACGTTTGAGCAGAGACCAGCCATTTTGAAGGTGTGGGAATGCGTCATTAAATGCCAAATGTCTTGTTTTAGCATCAAGAACAAGCCATCGCTAATGAGATCTAAATCTCTTCTCTGTTTCTTCGCTAATCTTGTTGCGTAGTTTTGATAAGGCAGTAATCACCCACTTTTATGCATTTGGATTGACGTCTCCAGCATTGCTTTGAAATGGAAATGTTTTCGGCCATGTTTGAGGGAATACTGAGCAGAGGATGAAAATAACTCTCCTGACAAAAACAGTGAAAAACAAGAGCATAAAAAAAGAGCAAAGAAAGAGGAAAAATCTGGCACTTGCAAACAAATCAGTCTCCAAAGACACAATGTGACTCTGAGATTTTCAGGATTTGTTTGTCAGAGAATGTAAAAGATGTGTGATAAATCATTCAGATACTTTGTGACATCAGTTTATCATCAAGCTGCAAACACTAAAAGAGAAGAGAAGTGTTTAAATGGCTCTGAAAGAGGTGTAAACAGAAACTCTAAAACCAAAGAGGCCCTACACCTTTTTACCTGCAAATATGCCAGTTGTATAGGAGTGGGTGGTGCACTTTCATCTAGTGGTATTCATTTAGATTTTTTAGATTCCACTTAGTGAAAGCAAAGTGCAGTCTGACAGGACAGTTGTGTAATGCAGTTGATCTTTCTGATAACAGAGATGTTCTGCACCTGCTTTTGTCTGCTGCATTATGTCTAGTGCATGTACGCATGCATTGCTCCATGTGAATCCCCTCTGTGTGGGTACACAGTTTCAATCCCATGTGGTAAGCGTGAACTTAAAATTAGAAACTACTGCATAAAGACGTACCAAACTAGATTCTATTGAGTGGCTGAAACTGAGTAATGCTAGGTGTAATTATGATCCAAAATCTGGTTTGACAGACTGAAAATTCCTGTGTCGTCATAAATTGCCCCATGTATTTCTTCTTCGGCTTTAAATGCCGTAGTTTTTTTTGTGCTTGCCTCTTGTTCAGGCTGTTCTTCCTCATCAAATATATTGTCAAAATTTTCTTCTTTCATCGGTAGTTCTCCTTTCAAAATCTTGATAGTATTATATCATACGACACAAAAAAACTCCAACCAAATTTATTGGCTGGAGCAATAGTATTATCTAATAACTCTATAGTCGATGTCGCCTTCTTCATATTTAAGAAGAATCTCATCGTGATCATATTGAGCAACGATATATCCTGCGATATCGTCTTCAACGTCAAGGTTAAATACATCTGCAAGTTCGTCTGCAATGTCGTTCATAAAACGAGTAAGTCTTCTAGTTGCAGAATAGTAAGTTGTATCAAGGTTGTTCCAGTCATCAATATAGTTTGCGGCATCAACTACAACGAAGAACGTAAAGAATCCGTTTCTTTCTTCAATGTATAGATCTCTAATTGATAATTGGAATTCAAGATCATCATAAGTCACAACTGATGGTAACCATCTGTCATAAATACCTCTGATAACGTCTGTGTAGATAGAGCTTGCAACATCACTTAATGATACAGTTGCATATTCAATATCATAAGTTAAATATCCAGTTGAGCTTAATGTAAAGCTTACAAGGTTTTCATTGTTATCAAGGTCAACGATGTCCCCACGAACCTCTTTACCAGCCATAGTTGTACCAGTAACTTCATCAACCATAAATATCAATACGTCTTCAATGAAGTCAACGATATCATCATCATCAAGAGCAGCATAACGGCTACCATAATCGTCTCCATAAAACTCAATTTGCATATCGATATAACGATTTTTCTCATCAAGTTCAAAGTACCAACGGATTTTGTGTTCGTTGTAAAACTCGTTTTCAAGTAAAGTTTCAAGTTCTGCAAGAGTAAGTGCATTTTCCTCAAGTTCTTCTTCAGCTTGAATGTCGTTCTCGATGTATTGATTCAACTTTTCTTGCATTGCAAGTAGTTGAGTTTGTAGAGATGCAACTTGAAGTTGATATGCCATTTCTTCCTCGTTTGACATACTACCTTGAAGTTTTACTGTTTGTGAAGTTGGATCCCACTCTGTAATTACGTTGAAAATATTTGCTATATCTCGTAAACTTACGTATGTAGTTCCATCAACTATGAACGGTTCATTAACAGTTGTTACATATCCATTGTTAAATGTTACTTTGATATTGTTATAAATGGCACTCAAATTTTCAGTACCAGTTTTAGCTAGTGTTGGAGAAGATGCTAATCCAAGTCCCATTAGTAGTCCAAGACCTAGAGCAGAAGTTCTTCTATTTAATAATTTCATGCTATTTCCTCCTTAAATAAATATAACTAAAATACGTCTAATTATAACATGTACCAAGTTTTTATGCAATTAATACAACACAAATGTAATTAAAATGTAACAAAATATATATACTAAAGTAGTAAAATATGTAAATAATATATATAGAAAGGGAGGATACTATGATTTCTGATGACTTAAAAAAATTGCCTGATACCCCAGGGGTATATTTGATGAAAAATGATTTTGACCAAGTTATATATGTTGGGAAAGCTGTAAATTTAAAAAACCGAGTGCGACAATATTTTAATAACTCAAAAAAACATTCGGTTAAAGTTGAAAAGATGGTTGAAAATATTGAAACATTTGAGTATATAATAACCAAAACTGAAGTGGAAGCGTTGGTGTTGGAGTGTAATCTAATAAAGAAGTATAATCCAAAGTATAACATACGACTAAAAGATGATAAACATTACCCTTACATTAGAATTGATGTAAACAATACGTTTCCAAAAGCTACAATAGTTCGTTCGATGAAAAAAGATGGTGCAAAATATTTTGGACCATACACAGATGCTGGTGCGGTGTCTGAAATTATGCAAATTATTAAAAAGGCGTGGCCGTTGCGTACATGTACTAGAAAATTGCCAATTGACACAAATAAAGAGCGAGCTTGCCTAAATTATCATTTAGGGAATTGTGTTGCTCCGTGCATAGAAATGATTGACCAAACAAATTATAAGCATATGATTGATGAAGTTGTAAGTTTTTTGGGTGGTAATTATAAGGAAGTAATTCATAAGCTTGAAGAACAAATGCAAGTTGCATCAGACGAAATGAATTTTGAAAAAGCTATTATTTTGCGTGACCAAATTAGGGCGATATATAAAATTGAGCAAAAGCAAACGGCGATAAATAGCTCTATGAATGACCAAGATATCGTTGCATTTGCAAGGGGTGAGCAAGATACGCTCATACAAGTTTATTTTGTACGTCAAGGAAAACTTATAGGTCGAGAACACTTTTTGTTTACAAATTCAACTGATGAAACGATTGAAACGGTGTTTAGAGATTTTATTTTACAATTTTATGCGAATGCAACTTTTATACCTAAAGAAATTATCGTTGAAAAAGTGCCAGAGGAATTTGAGTTGTTAGAACAATATTTGTCGGACAAAAAAGGGGTTAAAGTAACGTTAAAGTTGCCACAAAAAGGCGTAAAGCATAACTTATTAGAGCTTGCAAGCCAAAATGCATACGTTACGTTTAGTCAGTTTGGCGACAAATTAAAAAAACAACAAGAGCGAAACAATGTGGCGTTGACGGAGCTAGTTCAACTGCTTAATTTAGACGATGTGCCAAATCGAATAGAAGCGTATGACATTTCAAACACAGCGGGCGTACAATCGGTTGGGGCAATGGTCGTATTTGAGGGGGGAACGCCAAAGCGGAGCGATTACCGCAAATACAAAATTAAAACTGTTATTGGGCCAAACGATTATGCAAGTATGGAAGAAATTATTGAGAGGCGCATAAGTCGAGCTGAAAATATTTTGCCTGATTTGTTTTGTATCGATGGTGGAAAAGGTCAAGTTGGGGTTGTGAGTCGCATATTGAAAAAATATAACATTGAAATACCTGTGTGTGGAATGATAAAAGATGATAAACATAAAACTAGAGGGTTGTTTTTTGAGGGTAAAGAGCTTGACATGCAAAAAAATTCTGAAAGTTTTAAGTTGGTGACTCGCATACAAGATGAGGTGCATCGCTTTGCAATTGAATACCATAAGTCGCTAAGGGCGAAAAACCAAGTGCAGTCGATTTTGGACAATATAGACGGTGTGGGCAAAAAACGTAAAGAACAGCTGATTAATTATTTTGGAAGTGTAAACAATATTAAGGAAGCAACTGTGGAAGAAATAGAAAAAGTTGAGGGCATTTCAAACCAAGTTGCAACAAATATATACAAATATTTTCATAAATAACTTTAAAGTATTGTAAAAAAATGATATAATATCCACAGACTTATCAAAAAGGAGTGATGATTGTGTATTCAGTAAGAGTTAGTAAACTTGTAGAACATTTAGATTTAGAGTTAATAACAAAAGATATACCGTATCATGATAGATATATTACCGAGTCAGACGTTAATAGACCAGCGTTGCAACTAGCAGGATTTTTTGCATATTTTGATCCAGCTAGACTTCAAGTTATAGGAAAGGTTGAAAGCACGTATCTTGAAGAAATGAACGAAACTGAACGTCGCCAGCGAATTAGGAGGCTTATGGCGTACACTCAAATTCCTTGTATCGTAATTTGTCGTGATGAAATTGAGCCATTACCAGTATTTTTGGAGTGTGCTGCAAATAGCAAAATACCTGTTTTTAAAAGCAATCTTACAACTAGCGGATTTTTGTCGGAGGCGATTAGGTGGCTTAACCTTGAACTTTCTCCTATGACTTCGATGCACGGTGTTTTGGTTGACGTGTATGGTGAGGGGATTTTGATTTTGGGTGAAAGTGGAATTGGTAAAAGTGAAACGGCACTTGAGCTTATACGTCGTGGACATAGGCTTGTTGCTGATGATTCTGTTGATATCAAAAAAGTTTCGTCAACTTCTCTTTCGGGGTCGGCTCCAAAAGTTCTTAGACACTTTATCGAAGTTAGAGGGATAGGTATTGTTGACATCAAACAACTTTTTGGTATTGAGTCTATAAAAGTGAATAAAGAAATTAACTTAATAATCAATCTTGAAACTTGGAATAAAGACAAAGAATATGACCGTTTGGGACTTGAAAATGAGTATATGAATATACTTGGGGTTGATGTGGTGTTGCACCGTATTCCTATACGTCCTGGGCGAAATATTGCGATTATTTGTGAAACAGCAGCAGTTAATTTTAGACAAAAGAAAATGGGTTACAATGCAGCCGAGGCGTTGAATGAGCGAATTATGAAAAATTTACAACATAGGTCAGAAGGTAGGGATTAATTATGAAAATAGGCGTAGATTTGGGCGGAACAACAATTAAAGTTGGGTTGGTAGACGATAATTACGCAATAGTGCAGACTGCAGTTGGTGACACAAAAAGGGGTAGACCAGCCGAAGAAATCATTAAAGATATGGCGGATTTATGCCTTGAAGTTATGAACAAACAAGGTATAGATAGCGTTGAAACTATTGGTATAGGTTGCCCTGGAATGGCGTCTGGCGGGATAATAAAACGTTCAAGTAATTTGGATTTTTATGATGTTGACGTTAGAGTTTTGATGAACAAGTATATAGACGCACAAATTTTTGTGGAAAACGATGCAAACGTTGCAGCACTGGGGGAAGTTGCCGCTGGGGCAGCAAAAGGTAAAACAAATGCTGTTATGGTGACGCTTGGAACGGGCGTTGGTGGTGGAATTATCGCCAATGGAAAAATATTTAGTGGTGCATTTGGTGGAGCAGGAGAAATTGGACATCAAATAATTAAGTTTGACAATGGAATTGACTGTGGCTGTGGCAGAACGGGCTGTTGGGAACAATACGCATCAGCAACGGCACTAATTCGTCAAGCGGAAGAAGCCCTAAATAAAAAAAATATTACTGCTAAAGATGTGTTTGAACTTGCAGAAAATGGGAATACTCTAGCAAAAGACGTATTAGAAAATTACTTACAGTTCGTGTCTATGGGCATAACGAACATGATAAATATATTAGAGCCAGAAATTATAATTATTGGGGGCGGAATTAGTGCCCAAAAAGAAGTAATTACCGAACCAATAAAAAAATATGTACAACAACAAATGTATGGCGGACTGCAACTTCAAACAGAGATAAAAACTGCAGAGCTTGGAAATGACGCAGGAATTATCGGAGCAGCCTTGCTAAAAATATAAGAGTAGGAGTAACAAACGTGGCAGATAAAAATAAAGTTGAAGTAAATGTTAGACTTAAAATTATGGACGTACTTAGATACAATATGGGTGTTGCATATAGAACTAATGTGAGCAAAGTGGTTATACTTATTGGATTAGCAATTTTGGGCTATATTGGTTACAAATATACTAATTCAACTGAAACTATTGGTGTATTTTTGTCAAGAAATATAGTTATGATTATGCTGGGATTTTTTATTTTGGTGGGGACGCCTTTCAAAGTATGGAAAATTACAGCTATGCAAATGCAATCACCGATTTTTGCAGGTACGTCAAAGTATGTATTTCAACCCGACAAAATTTATATTTCGATGGGAGATGTAAACGACATTGTACCTTGGGAAACGTATTCTAAAATTCGTGAAACAAACACAGATTTTAGGTTTCATGTTGACCCTGTGCAAGCACAAATTATACCAAAGCATTGCATGAATGATGAGGAATTAAAGAAACTTCGTAGCATTATAGAAGAAGCAAATCCAGAAGAAATATACGATTTAAGACAGTAGAAAGAAGGAAATAGATGAAAAAACTGTGCCATATATCAACCACAAAAAAGTATATAGATTGGTTTGAAGACGATTGGAACAAAGTAGGTCAATTTTTGGAAAAGCATAATCTTGACGGTGTAGAATTAGGACTAACGATTGATTATCCACTTGAAAACATTGCAAAAGAGATGGTGGGAGGCGTGCACCTAAGTTTTTTTCCGATGTGGTTAGAATTTTGGAACGAAGATAAAGAACTTGTGTCTACGCTCGTTGGTGACGACAATGAAGTTGAGCAATATTATGGTGGCATAGACAAAAATGTTATAGTTGAAACGTACAAAAAACAACATATGCGAGCAAGAGAGCTAGGTGCAAAATATATGGTGTTTCATGTGTGTCATATTAGACCACACGATTCTTTTACTTGGAAATTTGACTATACGAACAAGCAAGTTATTGAAGCGGCTATCAACATAATAAATGAGGCGTTTGAGTATGAAGAAGGCGATCCTATGTTGTTGTTTGAAAATTTGTGGTGGCCTGGACTTACGTTGCTTGATAAGGCAGAATGTGAACTGCTACTTGAAAAAGTTAACTATAAAGATAAAGGGTTTGTGTTAGATGTATCGCATCTAATACTTACAGATACAACTATTGATAGTGAGCAGAGAGCGTATGAGCATATAAAACAAGTTGTTGAAAACTTGGGTGAGGTGCGAGAGTTTATTAAAGTTGTGCACTTAAATAAGACGTTGCCTAAATATTATATGCGACAAAATCAACAGTTTAAACTAGAGAAGTTTGAAAAAGAAACAGATAAGATAAAAAAGCATAGGTTGCTTATGGATCATGTTAATAAGCTTGACCCACATCAGCCTTTTGACCATCAAATAGCAAAAGAAATATTGGAACTAATTAAGCCGTTGTATTGTGTGTATGAAACAAATCCACAGACGATTAATGAGCTTAACTATTTTATGAAACTTCAAAATAAAGCGTTAAACTAAAAGCTTATAGCCATTGAAAAATATGGCGATAAGCTTTTTTATTCTATTAAGAAAAGGAGCAATATAAATATGTTTATAAGCAGTTATATTGAATACAAAAGGAAAGATAAAGATATTTCTAAAGACTGTTTGGGTGCTGGAGTATGCTATTATAGTGAGATTACAAAAGTGGAGTTATATCAAATATATCCTAAAAAAGCACTTATTGATACATTAATTCAACGACTTGATATGGAAAAAGACCGTTTTGTTTATTATAGTACTTTTATAGAGTATAAGATATTGACGATTAGGCATCAAATTGCTTTGACACTATATAAAGAAAACTATAATATAGCTATCAAATTATTAAAAAAGTATGCAAGCTTAATAGATACAAGTAACACTGTATACAAACAATTTTATAATTACAGTATTATTAATTTAATGAAAACTAATATAGAAGATGATATTATTCCAAAAGATATTAATATCAAAAATTATTATTTGAAAACAATAAAACTAACTGTACCTGATTTTAAAGAAAGACCGTTGAAAGAGTTATTACTAAGTTATTTTGAAATTTACTTAATAATTAATTATGCAGAACTACTAGAAATAAAGCAACAAGAAAATTTATATATTGAATTATTAGACTTTCTAAGTGATAAAACCAAAGAATTTCAATCATTATTTATACCTAAAATAGTTTATAACTTATCAGAAATGTATTTAGAGCAAAATAAACTTAATGTATTATTAAAGTTATGTGATAAGGCTATAGATTGTTTAAGAGATACAGAACGATTTCATTATTTAACAAATATATTAGAGATTAAACTAAAAATATTTAAACTTTATGGGCGAGAAAATGAGGAATATCATAAAATTTATGTGTGGCTTAATGTTTTGATAGAATTTTATGATATGTATAATGTAGATATTAATAGCGATAAGTATATTTTATCCACTTTATTTAGCATACACGAAGTACATTTAGTGGAAGATGTTATAAAAAATAGGCGTATTATGTTAGGCTACACGCAAGAAAGTTTAGCAGAGGGTATTTGTGAAGCGAAATTAATATCTAGGTTGGAAAATAAAAAAACTAAACATCCTAACCCTTTTATACTAGTAAAATTGTTAAAAAAATTAAATTTAACAGGTGATTTGTATAGCGATAGTACTCAATTTGTAGATGTTCAAACATTTGTGATGTGTGACGAAGCAACACAAATGTTAGCTAGAAACAGACACTTAGAATGTAGAGAACTGCTCATACAAATAGAAAAAAATCTTGACATGAAAAATAATGTGAATAGACAATTTATCTTGCATAAACAAATTTCTATAGATTGGTTGTCAAACAATTCAGTACCTGACCAATATTTAGATAGGCTAGTAGGGGCTTTACATCTTACATTACCACTAGAAAATTTTAGTAATAAAGATAAATTTTATTTTTCAAAAATAGAAATTATAATAATAACTCTGATAATAAAATTATTAAATATTTTAGGACGTAAAGAGGAGGTAATAAAATGGATAGAGATACTAAAAGTTTATTTTAATAAAGATGAATTTTTTAGCAATAAACTTGCAACTCACGTATTTTTCAGTAATACAATTTTTAATGTATATATAGCTAATAAACAATTTAGTACTGCTACTTATACTCAACACTTGTTGACTAAAAATTGTGTCGAACAGTTATATATGGATGATATGAACGGTATATTGTACAATACTGCATCTAATTATATCAAAAAGAATGATTTAATTAATTCGTTATATAAACAAGAAGAAATAAACTATTGTCTTAAAATGCTAAAAACTTCATATATAATTAGTGATATTATTAGACATGATTACGGAAAAAAGTTGGCTAGGGAGTATATAGAAAAGTTAAACCCTAGCCAACATTATATTCAGTATCTATTTTATAGCTAATTTTATTTAGTGGTCAAATTTATCCCAGTCATTTTGAAGTTGTATCTCAAGTTCGGATACCTCAATAGTAGGTGTATTAGCATATGTAACCAAATGATTTGGTGAAAATTTATTTGATATAAGTATATCATGAATTTGAATAATAAAATATACCATCTATAGCTCAAAAAACTATTTATATAATCTTTAGATGGTATGGAATGTTATTATAAAAAAATATATAATTCGTAATAGAGAACAATACAACACATTTTGAGAAATTCTTTTTATTAAAAAACTATTAGGAGGGTTTAGTATGTTAAGTAAAAAAATACGTGTAGCTTTAGCTGTAATAGGAAGTGCAATGGGAGTAATAGCAATTGCTCCAACAGATGTTTTTGCAACAACGGGGCAAGTTCAAGAAACGACAGAAACAAGCGATAACTTTGAGGCTGAAGATGATTTTTTGATGGCTAGAAGTAGTGGAACACTAGGTGCATACGATAGCAGGACTATAACATATAGAATATATGCAAATGAAGGACAAGTACTAACACTTTATCCAAGTGTTTATCCAAGTGATATTACATTTAAAGTTGGATATTATAATCACCAAACAGGTAGAACAATAACAGAAACTTTTTATGAAGGGAGAACTTTAGCTAATTTTGGTATATCTACAACTGGATATTATGATATAGTTATTGAAAACTTAACTAATAGGGAAGCAAAGTATAGTTGTTACTATAATTTAGAGTGGCTTTAATATGTTAAGTAAAAAAATACGTATAGCTTTAGTTATAATAGGAAGTGCAATGGGAGTAATAGCAATTGCTCCAACAGATGTTTTTGCAACAACGGGGCAAGTTCAAGAAACGACAGAAACAAGCGATAACTTTGAGGCTAAAGAAGATGCATTGACATCAAGAAGTAGGGGGACACTAGCTCCGTATGATGGTATAACTCAACGTAATTTTGGAATAAGTACGTCTGGATATTATGATATAGTGATTGAAAATCTATCTAATAAGCATCTAGCATATACTTGCACATACAATGTAGACTGGTTCTAACCAGATGAGAAAATAAAAAATTTATTATTAATTTGTATAAAACTTGTATTATGTGTCAATAATCCTTAATGTAGAAAAATAATTTTATATTAAGAGGACACAACTATGCAAATTAAAGAATACTTAACTATTAAACAAACAGATGAAAATAAACACAAAATATATTATTTGCGAGATAGACTAACATGTAAAGATGGGTTTTCGATGAGCGTCCAAGCTAACAAGGCGTTACGTTGCACACCGCAAGCGACACTTTTAGATGGTGAATATGAAGCAGTTGAAATTGGTTTTCCATCTGCACTTGAGCAACTACTTGTGCCATACATGGACGACGAGGCAAAAACAGCAGTTACAAAAACTATATACAACTATGTACCACTTGACGTTGTTGAAGAAGTTATTGTAAAGCATGGTGGAATAGCGTAAAAAATAGCGGGCGACTAAACAATCGCCCGTTTTTAATGCCCGATACATGTTGGGTTAGAAAAATTTATTTATACCCAAGTGTACATTAGTAAATATAAAGCTTGTTATACCTCAACGCACATTAGTTCGGCAAATGCACCTAAAGCTTTTTTTACATCTATGTTTAATAATACTTCTAAATCTGATATGTTGATATCATTCGTTTCATTTGTACCTACGAGTACAACGTTTTTTCGGCTACTTGTAAAAACAAAATTCGCTAACACTTCATATAATTTAATTTTTTCGATATCATTTGTAGGGATATCATCAGTAAATTGTATTCTATCCATCGTAGTATTTGGACTAAACTCACCATCAAAATCAATCAAGCCTAACATTTTGTAATCACCCAGTTTATCTAAAGCTCCATAAAATAACTCTCTTAACATATCCATAAGCCTTACCCCCTTTATATAATATTATATCCTATATTGGAAGTTTATATTAATGATTATTGAATAAATGTGTTGGTTCTTCAACTTCAGGGTAATCATTGTAAATAACAAACGGGTCTATATCTAAACATTTTGTTGTGTCATAGTTGCCTTGGAGATCCCAAGCTAATGTATTATTTAAAACAGTGCAAGTTGATTTGAATTTCTTTATATCTTGAAGAGGTTTAAATATTCCTTTTGTGACTAACTCTTTTGCATCAAATAATTTTATACGCCCATCATCAAAATAGACGTACACTGTGTAATCATCTGTTGGAATTGCTTGTAGAACTTCTGGATAATATTCTTCAATCATATATACTACTCCTTTATATATTATAGTTTAGTTTAGTGGTGCTATTTTATAAAGTGGTTCGTGTGACCTTGACAATTCCCAGTTTTGCATTAATTCATCACGATGGATTTCTGTCCAAGCAAGCACTAATTTTAATTGGCGTTTTGGCAAATTGCCTTTAAGCACGCTACCATTAATGATATCAATAGATACATCATATCCGTTATATTGTGCATGAAAATGAGGGGGCATATGGTCATTATAATTAATAGTAATTCGTATTCCAAAAAAAATACTTATTTCTGGCATTAGTTTAGCTCCTTTATATAATATTTAATAACTACTATACTACACAAAAGTTTTTCAATCAACCCACAAATTAATATTTACTTGACATAGATACAATGTTATAATTTTGAAAAATACATTTTTTACAAAGGAGAAACAATGAAGAACTTAAGAAAAATTGTATCTATAACTTTAGGTGCACTAGTATGCATGTCATCACCAGTATTTGCGACAGGGGAAACAGCTCCCTACATAACACAAGCAGGAATTTCTGCGAGTGTAGAATACTCAACAAACCTAGTAACAATCTATGGTGTAAGCCCAACGGCAACTATTACAGTCGTTGAGGAGCGAACAAATACAACGAGCTATTTGTATTCGCCACAAGAAAAATTATCGGTTCAACTTGACGGACAAACGCAGTATACATTTCAAGGCGACTACAACCGAAAATACACTATCAAAGTAAGTGATGCAAATGGAACGCAAACAACAGAACTTTATACAGACAAAACTTATTCAAACAGCGAGCTAGTTAAACAACTTAGAGCGACGGGATTATTTAACACGCAAGCATCGGCAGAGGCACAACTTGTTGATGTGACAATTCCTATTTGGAAATTAGTAAATGGTGAAAAAGTGGCGAGTACAGCAACTATAAAAGTCCACCCGATAATTGAAAACGAAACAATGCTGATTTTTCAAGAAATTTTTTATGGGCCAGAGCAATTTCCTATAAAATATGTTGCAGGATACTCATGGCGAGGGGCAGGCAGTTCAAGTTTGCACAACTTAGGACTTGCTATAGATTTGAATTGGGAAGAAAACTATTGTGACTATGGAAATGGTACTATTGTGGGCAAATACTGGAGTCCAGATGAAGACGTATACTCGATTTCGCCATATGGTGATGTTGTGAGAGCATTTGAAAACCACGGTTTTATTTGGGGTGGAGATGCTTGGAGCACAACGCTAGACTATATGCATTTTAACTATTAATATAATTGGCGTTAATTACATCTAGGTGTAACTAACGCTTTATTTATTATTATCATATTTTTAAATTGCAATTATTGGTGAGCGACTAATTACGTCTTGTATAGCTGTTATTGCCGATTCCACCCAATAAATGTACCTTTCGTAGCGTTCTATTGAATCCATTGTATCTGTGCCGATGCGATCAAGTGAATTTTCGATATCGCATATAGATGACAAAGATGGGTCTATTTGTTCAAGTCGTCTTACTAACATCTCAAATTGTTTAGCTCTAGCAATGAGATTAAGTAATCTTGTAGTTTTTTCTTCATATGGAATATCACTAGTTTTAATATAAATAATGCAATCTAAAAAGAAATTATTATACCGTTGCATAAGCCCTCCTAATTTTTATCTGATAAATTCTTTAATAGTTTATGTGGGGCATAAGTCCTATATGTAGCGAACAAGTTAAATTTGGCGACACGTTTAGTATTAGAGAAATTTAATAATTTTGTTTGTATAATTTTTGTTGCACATGTAACAAGTTATAAAAATCAATTGGTAAATAAGTCACATTGATTTGTGTTATAATTAGATATTAATTTAAGCATTAGGCGAAAAAGCAGTTAATCTAACCTTACCAAATTTTACCGAAATTTTCCTTTGTCTTAACAATAGCGTAATAAAATTAAGCTATAATAATCTTTCATTATAATATAATTATTTACGGAGGTAGCCCTATGACTAATAAACAAAGTAAACTTTTGACATGTACGACAATAGCCACTATGGCGGCTTTCCTTACAATATTTTTATGTAAACTATCGCTAGGTGCATGGGACTTGACAACACTTGATGGACAGACGATAGCACAAGAACTAGTTATATTTGCAGAATTACCAGAATAAGAAAAAGGAGTATCGGGAACGACTGATACTCCTTTTTTATTATTTTATTAGTACTGCCTTTTGAAGTGCCATCAAATCTTTTTTTGACCAGTTGTGTAATACAAATGCAATCAATCCAAACATAACAACAAAAATACTTATCATAAAATAACTTGTTACAACTTGTACACCTGTTGTATATGCAACAAAAAACGGATATAAAATAACCGTAATAACGTATGCAAATATAGCTTGTATAACTTTTGCTAACAAATATAATCCTAGAGATAACTTTGTGTTAGACAATATGTGTGCACTTTGAAAAAATACGCAAAATCCGCCAAACGCTATAACAGCAGACAAAATTCCAAGTACCTCAGGGTGCGTTGAATAATATGGTGCAATATACGCTGTCCCGTTTGAGAACTCTAAACTACCAAGCAGTATCCCCTCAAACACAATAGGTTCTACATTTAAAAAGTTTGAAACTCCGTCAACAAACATATTAAATATTTCAAGATTTTTAATTATGTTTAGTATCATAGAAAAGAAAATTATAAATCCTCCTACATACACTATCGTTTCCATTCCACCTTGCACAGAGTCTGTAAATGCAGTAACAAATGCAGGTGAATCATCATATTTTTGTGACAAACGACTTTTGTTTGGATTTGGCATACGATAAAACCTAGATAACACCAAAATAGTTAGTGCAGATAAAATATGTATAAATGCAAGAAAATATCCTAGCCTTACATCTCCAAGCATTAATGTACCAACAGTTCCTATTATAAAAAGTGGTCCACAATTATTTGAAAAACATAAAGTTTTTTGTGCTTCAACAAGGCTTATATTTGGTTGTAAAAGTAGCTGATTTGTAAGCTTTGCACCTGTTGGTGAGCCTCCAATTGAACCTAAAACAAACGTTATTAAACTGCTACCAGAAACTCCAAATAGTTTTTGGGCATACGAACCTATATATCTCTCAAGTTTAAAAATTACTCCAAGTTTGAAAAGTAATTGGGATAAAATAATAAACGGTAACAAGGAGGGTAGCACTTTGTTAAACCACAGTAGCAATCCAGAAGTTGCCCCTTGTATACAAATTTCTGGTTCTATAAGTGTGTACCCCATAAGTAATAATATTAAAACTGTCGACATCAGAACCTCCTCATACAATAATTAGTTATTGTTATTGTATGACAAGCCTTCTTGAAAAATAACTATAATACTATAAATGGTGTCGTAAAATCTTGATTATATAAATTAGGTTGTTTGCGTGTCAGATGATATAAGTTGGTAGCAAAAATATCAGTTTCAAACATTTTCTTGCTTAAAGTATCTAATTTTTTGATATCTTTATTTACGTTGCATATAATAGGGACACTAGAATTTTCGTTTAATAAAGAAAGCAATTTTGTAGATTGTTTGTTTACTCCTAAAACCCTAATGTAATTAATTTCTGTTAATGTATAGGTGTCAAATAAAATTCTAAGTAATGACCTATATATAGTTGCACGACTAAAAGTTTTTGATGTTAGCATCTCAATAAACTCATTATAACTTTTAGCATTAGGTAAAGCATTGTATATTGAATTAATTAATTTGGAGTTGATATCAAATATATTATAAAGATGTTCTTTGGGATTTGAAATCAATTTATAACTTAATAAAGGAAATAACTCCTCAATGTTAGGATAAGCATCAACACTACGTAAATAATCAAGAGAAATTTTTGGCATGCCTAGTTCCAAAGAAACTATGTCATCGTCTAGCAAGGCTTGCCTAATAGCTGTTGCCGATGCAAAGTGCGAATAGACTTCCGTGTCATGATAATTTGAAATTTTGCGTTCAATTGGCATGGGCTTTATAGTAGAATTATACTTTTTTAGTGCTTTAAAGTACTCAATACTTAAAATATTGTTAGGTTGTTTCAAAAAGTTTACGACATAATCCGAGGAATATTCTGTTAAATATTTAACCAAGGCGTTGCTTCTAGCTTGTGCAAAACTTAAACCTTGTTGCATATTTTGTTTTAAATTAAGTTTGTATTCAGATGGTTCGTCATTTAATACAGTTGAAATTTTATCAAGAATTGATATTTCAGCTTGTTCACTGCCAAAACATATTGAGTCAACTATATTACTTTTTATAAAACTACACACTGCACCTTGAGCAAAAAATTCTGAGCTTGCAGTTGCATAAATAGTGGGAAGTTCTAAAACCATATCTACACCTAGAGATAGTGCCATTTTTGTCCTAATAAACTTATCAACAATGCAGGGCGTTCCCCGTTGAGAGAAGTTACCGCTCATAATTACTATTATATAATCAGAATTTAACTCTGATTTAATTGTTTCTATTTGGTATAAATGACCATTATGAAAAGGATTATATTCTACAATAATTCCTGTAATTTTCACCTATTATCCCCCTAACTAAAAAAAGTCGCTTGTTATTATTTTAACCAAAAATATTAAGTTTTAAACGATAAAATATAAAATTTTTGAAAATAAAATTGTACTAAAAAAATAATGCTTGTATACTGTGCACAATTTGTTATATAATAGAAATGTAAAGAAAAAAACAAATTAAAAAAATGAGAGGGGTATTAAGAGATGTCTTTTTTAAATTCACTTAAAGACCGTGCAAAAGCGGACAAAAAAACTATTGTATTACCAGAATCATATGATATTCGTACATTAGAAGCAGCACATACAATATTAGCGGAGGAAATCGCTGACCTAATCATTATTGGGGACGAAGCAAAAATTGCTGAAGATGGGAAAGATTTTGACTTATCTAAAGCTACAATTATAAATCCAGATACTTTTGCAGAGCTTGATGAGTATGCGACTGCGCTATATGAGCTAAGAAAATCAAAAGGAATGACTGAAGAGCAAGCAAAAGAAATTCTTGTTAAAGACACATTATTTTTAGGAGTAATGATGGTTAAACAAGGACTTGCAGATGGGATGGTTGCTGGAGCAGCAAACGCAACAGCGGCGGTATTACGTCCATCACTTCAAATACTTAAAACAGCACCAGGAACAAAAATTGTATCAGGATTTTTCTTAATGGTAGTTCCAGATTGTGAATACGGAGCAGATGGAGTTTTCGTATTTGGTGACTGTGGATTAAACCAAAGTCCAAACGCAGAAGAACTTGCAGCTATTGCACAAAGTTCAGCAAAAAGCTTTGATCAACTTGTTGGAAAAGAGCCAATAGTAGCAATGCTTTCGCATTCTACACATGGAAGTGCAAAACACCCTAATGTAGACAAAATGGTTGAAGCAACTAGACTTGTAAAAGAACAAGCACCAGGACTAAAAGTTGAAGGTGAAGTTCAAGCAGATGCAGCAATTGTGCCAGCAATCGGTAGATTTAAAGCACCAAACAACGAGTTTGCGGGACAAGCTAATGTTTTAGTATTCCCAGATTTAGATGCTGGAAATATCGGATACAAACTTGTTCAAAGACTTGCAAAAGCAGAAGCGTATGGACCACTTACTCAAGGGATTGCAAAACCAGTAAACGACTTATCTCGTGGTTGTGATGCAGCAGACATCGTAGGCGTTGTTGCAATTACAGCTATTCAAGCACAAAACCAATAAAATTTATATATAGATAAAGGAGAAAATTAAATGAAAGTATTAGTAGTAAACTGTGGAAGTTCTTCACTAAAATATCAATTGTTAGACATGACAGATGAGAGTGTAATTGCAAAAGGGATTTGTGAAAAAATCGGAATTCCAGATTCATTTATCAAACATCAAGTTGGAGAAGAAAAAGGTGTTCAAATCGATGTAGATTTCCCTACACACACTGAGGCATTACAAAAAATGGTAGAACTTCTTACAACAGGCGATAACAAATGTGTTGAGTCTATTGATGAAATTGATGCTGTTGGACACCGTGTAGTTCATGGTGGAGAAAAATTCAACGTTTCAGTTGTTATTACTCCAGAAGTTGAAGCAGCAATTGAAGATTGTAGCGATTTAGCTCCACTTCACAACCCAGCAAACCTTACAGGGATCGATGCTTGTCGTAAGTTAATGCCAAACACTCCAATGGTAGCAGTATTTGATACAGCGTTCCACCAAACTATGCCAAGAGAAGCATATATGTACGCTATACCAAAAGAATACTACAACAAATACGGAATTCGTAAATATGGTTTCCACGGAACT
>LNZQ01000198.1 GCA_002007315.1 Epulopiscium sp. Nele67-Bin004 | reverse complement strand
CAAAAACTGCCTGCCCATCTGTGGAGCGATTATTAGCGAAATTTGATTGTAATGAAGACGTTATTTGTATAACTATAACATCAAAATTGTCTGCTACATACGCTACGGCGTTGATTGCTAAAGACTTACACGAGGAAGCAAAAAAACCTAATCGTGTTTACGTTGTTGACTCACTATCTGGGTGTGCAGGACAAGGACAGCTTGTAAAGCTTGCTTGCGAGCTTAAAGCTCGTGGAATGTGTGCCGTGGAAATCGTAAAAGTACTTGAAGCTAAAAAACAGGATTTGGTGTGCTTTGGGTATTTAGAAACGCTAGATAACGCCGTAAAAAGTGGTCGTATTAGTCCGCTTAAAGCAAAAATTGCAAGTACACTTAACCTTAAAGGTATCGTACATGTTACTGACGGGCTTGTTGTACCTGTTGATAAAGGGCGAGGCACAAACAAAACAATAGATAAAGTGTTAAAGTACGTTGATGAAAATAGTGGCAATCCAAAGGGAAAAGAAGCTATTGTATGCCATGCAAATAACATTCAAGTAGCTAAAAAAATTGAACAACTATTGCTAGATAGAGGATATGCAAAAGTGTATTTAAGCGTGATTGGTCCTGTTATGGGGACTCATACTGCAGAAAAAGGTATTATAGTTGCAACTATATAGAAAGAATGCCCTCACGGCTTGTGGGGGCATTTTTATTGGCTAAAACTTATATATTTTTTATCTGTTGTGCTCAAAATAAATGTCAAACACAGTTCCTTAAAATCGAAAACCAACAATTATTGTTGTGTAAAAAAAGGACATAACTGCCCTTTTATATCTAGTTCCAAAAAGTTCCTGCTGCCATATTACGTTCAACTTTCTCAAAAATAACTATATCTGGATTAAATTCTATCACTTTATCAATATCATATCCATCTGTATATATAATTACCTCCTCAAAAAGTTCAATGAAATATGGGCTTAATCCAACAGAAAAAGAATCACCAAAAATTAATAACCTCATGTCAAGCTTCTCCTCGGGGTTGAAGTCAAGTGAATAATATATTTCATTTTCTTTCAATCCTTCAAATCCAAGCAAATTTTTTAAATCAAAGTTTCCTTTTCCTTCAATAATTGATATGTCTGATTCTTCAATTGTTGGTATGTTTTGAATACCCATTACATCTGTTGCTTCCTTAAACGCAATGTATGAACCAACTGTATTCCAATGTGTATCAAACTTCCAATACAGCTGATACTCATCTTTATAACTCAACAAACTTTGAGTAGGGTTAATTATTGATATTGAAGTATTGGTTTCTATATGCTCAAACAATTGTTCTAGCCTACTTTGCTCGTCAAATTGCATATAGTAACTTGGCATATATTCAGGATAAATAGTATTTTTATTAGGTCCTACCAAGAGGTAGAACTCTATATCATATACTTCTAATTCTTGTTGCATACCAACAAATTTATCTGTTATTTCATCTAATTTTTCATCATCATATAAATTCATACGTTGATAATCTGCTAATGTATAATAATAATATAGCCACCCCTCTTTTCCTTGAATAACTGAACTATTAGAATATTTGTTAAACATTATATATTTAAACCAACCATTTAAATTGACAATATCTGCTTTAAACGGTAGATGATCTGTATAATATATTTCAAACTTTAACGGATAGGTGGTAATATCATTAAAGATAAAATTAGGTTTACTGGTTAAAGTTTTATTTTCAAAATCCTCACTACTGTTACCCCCTGTAACCCACCATAAAAACGAAAATACACATAAAATACTTATAAACACTAGATTTAACAACTGAGGTTTAACTTTTTTATTCATAGTTATATTACCTCCTTCCTAAAATCTAAAATAAATAAATGGATTGTATGCCCCACTTACCAAATACATGATACAAGCTAATAATATAATCGGCAGTATAATTAATTCGGCTCTATATGTTATTGTTTCATCATAAAAGTAGTTTTTAATATTAGGTTTAATATATTGAATGACGCCACAAAATAAAATAGCTACTATCAAAGTTAAAGATACTTCTCTATCTAAATATAACATAATAGAATTCGCTTCTTGTGCTATCGTTATCATAAACATATTTTTAAGATATTCTATAGCTTTGCCCAAACCTGCTGCTCTAAAAAATACCCAACTTATTAGTATTACTCCTAAAGTATACAGCCTATTAATAAATTTATATTTGTTATTTGCTAAAGCTTTTCCTAGCCATATTCTTTCAACTACAATAAAAAAGCCGTGAATTAGCCCCCACACTACAAAATTCCAACTTGCACCATGCCAAATTCCCGTTGCTAAAAATACTATTAACAAGTTCATATATGTTCTAGTTTTGCCTTTTCTGTTTCCTCCCAAGGGAATATATAAATACTCTCTAAACCATGTTGAGAGTGAGATATGCCATCTTCGCCAAAATTCTTGGATAGAAGATGATATATATGGATAGTTAAAATTCTCCATAAAATCAAATCCAAACATTTTTCCTAGACCTATTGCCATATCAGAATATCCCGAAAAATCGTAATAAATTTGAAGAGCATAACAAATAATTCCAAGCCAAGCTATTGATGCACTAACTTGATTTGCATTTAGATTAAAAATTATATCCGCTGTACTTGCTAAAGTGTTAGAAATCAATACTTTTTTGCCTAGTCCATAACAAAAACGACGAACTCCATAAGCAAATTTTTGGTTTGATAAAATACGACTATTAATTTGTGATTGCACATCTTTATATTTAATTATCGGTCCTGCTATTAGTTGTGGAAATAAAGAAATGTATAGTGCTAGATTAAAAAAGTTTTTCTGTACTGTAACCCCTTCAAGTTCAGAATATTTACCCCTATATACGTCTATTACATACGATATAGCTTGAAATGTATAAAATGAAATGCCAATAGGCAAAGCAACTTGTTTAAATTGGAAGTCACTCCCTATAAGACGGGATATATTATCAATAATAAAATTGGTATATTTAAAATATATAAGAAACAAAAGATTGATAGCTACACATATAAAAACTAGAATTTTAGCTTGTTTAATGGACATAGATTTATCTACTAATATTCCAAAAATATAGTTTATGCAAATAGATAATATCATTACAAAAATATATTTAGGTTCTCCCCAAGCGTAAAATAATAAACTCATAAATAACAACCAGTAATTTTTAAATTTAGTGTCTACTAAATAGTAAGTCAATAAAACTATAGGTAAAAATATCCATAGAAATACTAAGCTGCTAAAAACCATCTCATCACCCCTTTGAAACATTTTTATAAATAGTATATATTATGCAATTTACAATTAGATTGATACCGTTTGCATTTTGCTGATTTCCATTTTATAATGAAGATACTCCAACAATAGAAAGGGATAAAACTATGATATTATTATCAACGCAAAATATTTCAAAAGTTTATGGTGACAAAACCATTTTTAAAGATATCAACTTTACTATAGAAAGCACCGACAAAATAGGCTTAATCGGTATCAATGGAACGGGCAAAACAAGCTTTTTACGACAAATAGCCCTGCAAGATACGCCTGATAGTGGTGAAATCATCACTTCAAACCAACTTGAAGTTGAATATCTATCGCAAGCTCAAGAATTTGACAGCGAAAGCACTGTTATCCAACAAATATTTAAAGGCACATCGCCATTTATGAAAGTGCTCCAAAGCTATGAGCTTACACTTGCCCTAATCGCCCAAAATCCGATGGACGAAAAACTCCAACAAGACTTAATTCGCCTTAGTGAGCAGATGGATGCACACTCAGCTTGGCAAGTTGAAAGCGAAGCAAAAGCGATACTTACAAAGCTTGGCATCACAAACTTTTTGCAACCTATAAAAGAATTGTCTGGTGGGGCAAAGAAAAAAATCGCTATTGCAGGTGCACTAATTAGACCTTGCAACTTAATTATACTTGACGAACCTACCAACCACCTAGACAACGACACAATTACTATACTTGAGGAAATTTTAGCCTCAAAAAAATGTGCTATTATGATGGTAACTCACGATAGATATTTTCTGGATAGAGTTACGAATAAAATTGTTGAACTTGACGGGGGTAAATTATACACATATGACGGCAACTATTCAAAATTTATTGAACTTAAAGCAGAGCGTGAGGCAAATCAAGCCAAAATTGAGAGCAAAAAGCAATCGCTATATAAGCAAGAACTTGAATGGATGCGAAAAGGTGTTGAAGCACGTCGCACAAAGCAAAAAGCCCGTAAAGAAAGATTTTACGACTTGGAAAATAATCTAAACAACAATCATAAAGACGAACTTGCTATCGACCTTGCCACAAGTCGACTTGGCAAAAAAGTTATCGAGATGTCGCACGTTAATAAGACGATAAGCAACAAGTGTTTGCTTAAAGATTTTAGCTATGTATTTACACGTGATGAGCGTATTGGTATTGTTGGCGATAACGGTATCGGAAAATCAACGCTACTTAATATGATTACGCAAAATATGATGCCTGACTCTGGAACTATCGAAATTGGAGATACTGTTAAAATTGGCTATTATACGCAAGAAAGCGTGTTGGACGAGAGTATGCGAGTTATTGACTTTATTAAAGAGAAAGCCTCTTATATCGAGAGAAAAGACGGGACGTTTGCGACCGCATCAAAAATGCTCGAAACTTTTTTGTTTACTAGCAGTATGCAATATACGCCTATCGCCAAGTTGTCTGGGGGCGAAAAACGTCGCTTGTATTTGCTTAGTGTACTTATGGAAGATATAAACGTGCTGTTGCTTGATGAGCCTACAAATGACCTTGATATTCAGACGTTGCAAATTCTTGAAGATTTCATTGATAATTTTGACGGGCCTGTTATCGCTGTTTCGCACGATAGGTATTTTCTTGATAGAATTGCAGATAGGTTATTTGTGTTTGAAGGGGCTGGCGTTGTTAAAAATAGTATAGGTAATTATACCGATTTTGTTCAGCATAGACAGCAGGAAGTGGTTGTTGTTGATACTCCAAAAGAAACGACTAAAACAGCTAAAACTACGTTGGCTCGTAAGCCTAAGTTTACGTATCAAGAGCAACGTGAGTTTGACACTATAGAGGAAGTTATCGCTGAACTTGAAGATAAAATTGCGAATGTTGATACTGAAATGATTAAATTTAATAGTGATTATACTAAACTTCAGGAACTTACTAACGAAAAAGACGAGCTGGAAGAACAGCTTATGGAAAAAATGGAACGTTGGGAATATTTGACGCTATTAAATGAGGAAATAAACGGGTAATTTTGCGGGCGGCCAGTGACCCATATATATTTTGCAGCACCCCATATATGTTTTTCACCCATATATGTTTTGCGGGCGGCCAGTGACCGCCCCTACAGATTATATCTCGCCCATTTCCCTAAGTTGCATCAATCCTTTTAACACACCTTGGCTGTTATGGTCATCTGTTACATATTTTGCAACTTGCTTTACGCTGTCTTTTGCGTTACCCATAGCAAACGAATATTTCACAGCACCTAACATTTCAATATCATTCTCGCCATCTCCAAACACACAAATTTCATCTGGCGTTATCCCATACGATTTTGCAAGCTCAAGCACTGCCGTTGCTTTATGTGCATTATCTTGAATAACTTCAATATATTCTTCGCATGATGACGCAATCATTATATTTGAAATTTCTCTAAGCTCCTCAAGACATTTTTTGTTTGACTCAGTATCCAAACTTTTTGAATCAATTTTAAGTATGTTTATATTTTCAAAACCGCTTACCTCCTCAACTTGTATTAGGTTTTTAGCATAATATTCTCTGCTAAATAGAGGTATATCTTTTTTATCTTCGAGAGAATACCCTCTCATGCTTTCTGACATAGATATATGCACATCGTAATACTTGTCTTCGTCATAAAAACTATATTTAGTGTCATCTTCACCATATGCTGTTACATGCATATCATATTTTTTGAATATCGCCAATACTTTCAACAAAATTTCTTTGTCAAAAGGTACATACGCTGTATTTTGTGGCCATCTAATTTCGTGCCCATTGTTTACAATCATATCACACTGAATATCATATTGTTCTGCCAAATAATAAGACAATGTGTAGTTTCTACCTGTTGCAATTACTATTTTTTTACCATCGTTTTGTAGTTCCTTTATCATATCCACAGTGTGGTCGTCAAAGCTTTGGTCTTTTTTTAGTAGTGTTCCATCTAAATCAAACACAAACATTTTAATCATCAATTTTGCTCCTTTTTTTCGTAATAATACCTTATATATCATACAACGACTTTGAGAATATTGGCAAGAAAAATTTTTTGTTTGCCGAAAAAATGTCCCCTAAGATATCCTAGGGGACGTTGTATTATTCTGCTGTGTTAAAGTTTTTCGCTATTCTTTCTGCAACGCATGCAAGCTCATAATATTGTAACGTGCTTACAGTGTCAAAAGTTGTTTCGCTTTTTCCTATTAATAATCCTGTTGATGCACAAGCTTGTACATATGCTTGTAGGTCGCTTGATACGTCAGTGTATGCAACTGTTTGAACTTCGTTGCTTGGGAATGCTGTACCCAAAATCATAGCAAGGTCACCTCTTGTTATAACTTTTGCGTCGTCAAATCCTAAGTTTTCAAGTGCTTCTGTCGTTGCTTCAGCTAGAGTTGTTGCTTTTGTTATAGCATTTATAAGAGTACGTTCCAACTTGTGAAGTGTCAACATTGTTAGCAGTTACTTCGATATCATCTGTTAGATCACCATCTTCTTTATCATACGCTGTTGCATAGTCAAGAGCTGTGAATGTGCTGTCTTTGTATACCGTTACCTCATTTTGGAATATTGTATTATTGATATAGATAATTGGGTCTTCATCTATCGTTGGGTCAACAACTTTTATTACTCTAGTTGCTGGTTGTATGCCCATCGCTATCTGTTACACTATAAGTTACATAGTATGTCCCCGCCTTTGTTGTATCAACAGTGTTATAAGTTATGTTAATATCGTCTGTTAAATCACCATCTTCATCATCTGGTTTCACCTCCTATCTATTTTGGAGCATAAAAATACCCCTACACATATTAGAGTCATAATTTTACCGTTATTTTCTAATATGTATAGGAGTAAAGATAGTTTTTTGTGTTTCGACTACACATTCTACACATTATATATGTTATATATAAAAAATATTTTAGAAATTTTTTCTTAACCCCTTTTAAGCATTATATCAAACCCACAAAAAAAAATCAGCCCTCTAAGGGACTGACTCAAATATAAATCTATAGTTTTTCTTCAAACGCTTTCCAATCTGCAATAAACCTTTCAATGCCCGCATCTGTTAGTGGGTGCTTTGCCATTTGCTCAATAACATTGTACGGAATTGTTGCAATGTGTGCCCCTATGCGTGCCGCCTCGATAACGTGTATCGGATTTCTTATGCTTGCCGCAATAATTTCCGATTTAATATCGTGCACATTGAATATCTCAACGATATCTTGAATTAAAATCAAGCCGTTTGAACCAATATCATCAAGCCTACCCAAAAATGGACTAACGTATGTTGCCCCTGCACGTGCTGCAAGAAGTGCTTGCGTTGCCGAAAAAATAAGCGTAACGTTTGTTTTAATTCCTTTTGAACTCAAAACTTTTGTAGCTTTAAGGCCCTCCAAAGTCATTGGCAATTTTATCACTATATTGTCATGGATTTTTGCAAGTTCTTCCCCTTCTTGCACCATGCCGTCTGCCTCAAGCGATATAACTTCTGCACTAATAGGTCCATCAACTATAGTCGTAATTTCTTGAATAACTTCCTCAAAAACTAGTCCTTCTTTAGCAATAAGCGACGGATTGGTTGTCACCCCGCAAATAACCCCTAAATCATTTGCCTTACGAATATCCCCAACGTTTGCCGTATCAATAAATAATTTCATAACTATCTCCCCCAATTTCTCAATTTTTTATTTTCTATACAGTTCAACAATACCTGCTGCATTAAGCTTAAAAAATTCTTGCAATGCATCTCTTGTTCCAGACTTTCCATACTCATCATTTACACCAAGTCTTTTTAGTTTTGCATCACCAGTTTCAGCAAGAATTTCAGCAACTGCCGAACCAAGTCCACCAATTATGCTATGGTCTTCAGCCGTAATAATGTTTTTTGTCTTTTTAGCATATTCACAAACAAGTTCTCTATCAATCGGTTTAACTGTGTGCATGTCAATAACCGCAACCGATACACCCTCATTTTTCAAAATGTCAGCCGCTTTAAGTGCCTCTGGAACAAGCTCTCCAATAGCAATAATCGTTAAGTCTGTTCCATCACGTAGTATGTTACCTTTTCCGATAGTGATTTTTTCGCCATTTGTATACACAACAGGCGTTGCCCCTCTCCCTGTTCTTAAATATATAGGAGATTTAAACTCTAGTGACTGCTCCACAATTTGCGTAACACTTTCTGCGTCACATGGAACAATAACTGTCATATTTGGCATACCTCTCATAAGCGAAATATCTTCTATAGCTTGGTGTGACGCCCCGTCCTCACCAATCATAACACCACCGTGTGTTGCACCGATAACAACTGGCAAATTTGGATATGCGATAGAGTTTCTAATTTGCTCATATGCACGTCCTGCTGCAAACATTGCAAACGAACTAGCAAACACTTTTTTTCCACAAGACGCCATACCTGCTGCTGTCGTCATCATATCTGCCTCAGCTATCCCCATATCAAAAAATCTTTGTGGATAAGCTTCTTTAAACAAAAAAGTTTGTGTTGCTTTTGCAAGGTCTGCATCAAGCACAAAAAACTCTTTTGTTGCTCCAAATTGTACTAACGCTTTTCCGTATGCTTCTCTAGTTGGTATACTACTCATTATAAAGCCCTCCCGTTAAGTTCTTCCATAGCCAATTTATATTGTTCATCGTTTGGTGCGGCACCGTGGAAACCAACGGCATTTTCCATAAACGATACTCCTTTTCCTTTAACTGTTTTGCAAATAACTGCTGTTGGCTTACCTTTTGTTTCTTTTGCAGTTTTAATTGCTCCTCTAATTTCGTCCAAATTGTGTCCGTCAATCGCCACAACATTAAATCCGAACGCATCAAATTTTTTGCCTGCGTCCCCAATGCTCATAACTTCATCTGTTGTTCCATCAATTTGTAAGTTGTTCACGTCTACAAAAACAGTTAAGTTATCAAGTTTATAGTGTGCCGCCGTCATAGCTGCTTCCCAAATTTGACCTTCTTGTATTTCACCATCTCCACATAAAGTGTACACTCTGTAATCTTTTTTTTCATATTTGCCAACAAGAGCCATTCCATTTGCTGCTGAAAGTCCTTGTCCTAGTGAACCAGTTGACATATCAACACCTGGAATTTTGTTCATACAAGGATGCCCTTGTAGGTAGCTATCAATTTTTCTTAAAGTTTTTATATCTGCTTTTGGGAAATAGCCTTTTGTAGTAAGTGCTGCGTATAGTGCAGGTGCTGCGTGCCCTTTTGATAATACAAATCTGTCACGATTTGGGTCTTTTGCATTCAATGGGTCTATGTTCATTTCCTCAAAAAAAAGTACGGCAAGTATGTCACATATAGACAACGACCCACCTGGGTGACCACTTTTTGCACTGTACACCCCTTCAATAACTAGCTTTCTCATTTCATTTGCTGTGTTTTCTAACGTCATGGAAGATTCCTCCTAAAATTTTTCATTATTACAATATTTAGTTTAAGTTGGTTGTCACTATTGTATACACAAAACTTTTAAACACTTCAAACTCACCTATAGCATATAGGTGAGCCCCAGTTTGTGTTATCTATTAACAAGTTGGTCTTGCACTTTTGTTTCAATCTCTGCTTGAGATAAGATGTTTTCAAGCCCAATTACAACTTTACCTTTTTGTTCCGCTTCAGAAAAATGTCCCCTTAACGATTCTTCACAAAAGATTACATCAATGTCCTCAATTTGCTCTCTTGCTTCTTCAACCGTGCAATGATTAAGGTCTGCTTCAATTCCGAGGCTTTTAAACACCTTGTCAATTTTTAATTTAATAAGTACACTTGATGCCATCCCACTTCCACATACTGTTTTAACTTTTAGCATTTTATATCATCTCCCTTCAATTATTAGATTATATTGCATATTTGCAAACAAGTCAATAACTTTTGGACAACTACTCAATTACCTCAATACCTATCATCTCCATTAGATATTTTGCATTAGTTTTTGTCGCAACTCCATCTTTAATTTTGTAGTCAAAATACATTTGTTTGTTATCAAAAAAATCTGTAAAATGATAGTTTATAATACCTTGTTGCTCACCCAGCACGCACATTTCAAGGTCATGGGTTGTCAGTGCCCCAATTGCTCCACCTTGTTTTAACGTTGTAATTATTCCTTTTGCACCACTAATTCTATCACGTGAGTTTGTGCCCCTAAAAATTTCATCTATTAAAAACAAAATAGTTGCTCCTGATTTTGTTGCATCAAGTAAAAGTTTGATGCGGTTAATCTCGGCATGAAATGTGGACGTATGTTGCCCTAGGCTGTCACTTGTTCGCATAGATGTGTGTATATCAACGATACACCCCTTAAATGACTTGCCACATATAGGTGCTCCCGCATACATCATCACTAGATTTATTCCTATAGTTCGCAAAAATGTCGTCTTTCCAGACATATTTGAGCCTGTAATTATAAAAATTTCATCGTCCATTTTAAACGTGTTAGCAACTCGCTTTTCTTTCATTATTAGCGGGTGAGCAAGTTCACTACCTTGTAACACTTTTTGATGGTGTACCTCGCCAAATATATTTGCACCTTCCACAAATCCAAGTGTAGCAAGACTGCTAAGTGCCTCAAATTCGGCAATAAGATCCAGTGCCTTCCCAACAGTTGTTCCATATTCACTTTGCCAGTCTATACAAAATTTCATTACCCAAAAATCCCACATCAGCAATCCATTTAGGGGCAATGCAAGCATAGGTTGCTGGCTTATAGTTGCAAAAGACGCTATTTTTTCAAGCCTTTGTAGCGACAGCAAAATTCCACCATCGCCCCCTATAATACTTTTACACTTATTAGATAAATACTCTGACTCAAATTGTTCATCTTCTATAAGCTTAAACGCTTTTATATACGGTTCAACTTGATATGAAATTGTACGCAACACCTCGAGTTGATGCGATATATGTGCAAGTAGCAACATTCTAGCCGACAGACACACCCCAACGCATATAAGCCCCACCAGCATAAGCGTTGAATTTGAAGTTATATAGCCCCCAACTAGCGTCGCTATGTTTACTATCGGCATAACAATTGCTACTGCATTTAAACTGCTTGGCATCTCCACTTTTTCGGGCGATGCCCACTTTGCTGGATTATCGGCAACACCTTTGTTGCTCCTAAAAATAACTTGCAACTTTTGCACAAAATCGAGTCTTTTCAACAAATCCTCGACTGCTTGTTGTCGTTGATTAATAGTTGATTTGTCTGCTTGTAGCAAAAATGTGCCTAACTTTTTTCGTCCTAAATAGGTGTGAGCAACGTTTATTTTTTTGAACAACGAAAATTCACCCACGATATCAAGGTCGTAGGCGTACGGGTGCAAACTGTCTGCAAGGTCAGTTCCGCTATCTTCAAACACATGCCATTCGTCGGTTTGTCGTCTTATATAATCTTTGTTTACTTCTTGATACAAGCGAAGTAACGCAATATCTTTTCTTAGTTTTGAATGAATTACTACAATAACAATAAATACTGCTACTGCCCCACCTATAAGCCACACATAAAGTCCTAGTTCCTCTGTGACCCCTCTATATATCAAAAATGCAATTGCCACCGCCAAAAATAACCTTATAGCAACAATTATTCTATCTTTCCCCTGCAACTCACGCTCTTCTTGCTGTGCTTTTTCTATTCTTTGAGCAAACATTGCAAATACCTCCAATTATGATATATTGTATATTCTCGGTTGTGGTGAATACGTTGTAGTTGATATAACTTCTTCTGACTCAAGTTCGCCATCTACATATTTTTTCCTAATAACTTGAACTCTATACCCTTCTTTTCCCTCATCTACCAATTCACCTGATGCTGCTTGCACAAAAGATGACGTATACTGCGTTGGTATTGGATACACCTCAAGAATTTCACTTTCAAGCACATACTTAACATTATCAAGAGAATTATTTGAGTATATGTCAACCACAAGTTGATCGTCTTGAGTATATGCGTCAATTACTATTGGATATGGCAACGTGTTAATAAACCTAAAATCAAGCAAATTGCTACTAAACGTGTTTTAATGCAGCTGTTGCAGCACTTCTCATCTTATTGGCTTGTTTCAGTAACTATGTGAGGACGTGTGTGCGTGTAGGATGAGACGAGAAGATGAGAAAGTACGCTATTAATCCCTGTAAGGAAAATCAAATGTCCAGCAGCTCCCAGTTACAAAGTCAGGTTAAAAATATAAAACAACATTAGTGATGATAATAACAGAACATTAGAACAATGAAGAGCATTGCTTGGGTCCATTATTGCACAGTTATTGCACAGGTTTGTAATTGCACACGAGTTCAAAATTACACTGCGTCCTACATGAATGAAACTGACCACGCTGGTCCTGGAGGGAGGGGACGTGCGCACAGAGGGTGTTGCTTAACTGTCTCGAATGCACACTGCTACCCAGTTTAATCTGGCAAGTATGTTGGGCTATGTTGGTGAATAGGCATTTTATTTTGAAGAGATAAGCACGTCCTTCTGCCATGTGTTTGGCCTCTTCTGAGGTCATGAAGGTCGACCCGTAAATCCTGATTATCATGTAAATGTTTTCATCGCTGCGTCAGCTGAGACTTGCACTTGTCTAAACAAACCACTTTGCTATGTAATTATTGTACTACAGCAATTAATTGAAACCTTTTACTTGGAAATTTATAAATATAAATATGATGTCGTATCCATGCTGATATGAACTAATTGCAGTGGTAAAGTGCACCTAGTAACGAGAATAAAGACTCTTCAATGTGCTAAAATCTTTTATGTTTTCAGAATCAGAATCGCTTTATTCGCCCAATGCACAAGTGCACACAGTATTCAGTTTGTTTGTGAAAATGTCTTAAAAATAAGATTTAAATTGCATATTTTAATTTCCTGTCTGCGTTTGACTGTTCAGAGCTCAATAGGTTAGTGAACCGATCGACTGAAAATTGACAGAAAATTCAGCTGCACCGTTTTGAATTTTAAGCAATTTTCAGAGAAAATGCTAAATATTCACTAAAATTGCTTCTGAAATGAGTATTTACTGGATTGCTTTGTCTTTTCGGATTGGGGCTGTAAGAAGTTTTTTTATGGGCATTTTTTTAGACCCCACAATTAATTGATTAATTGAGAAAATAATCAAAACATTGATTGCCAATGGAAATAATCATCAGATTCAGCTCTAGTTCTGTTTTATGTCATTTTAGTACAAAGAAACTGTTGGCGGTTTAACTATACGGGTACTTGTGAGGCCTGATGAAGGACAATACTTTCTGAATAACAGTCCTCTATTATTGCTAATGTTCTTTAATAGAAATTTTCCAAATTAATCATTTCACCATGGGCTTGTATGAGACCCATTTAGTCTCACTTCAAAATGCAAATGATTACCCGTAGAATAACCCGTACTACCTATACCTGCTATTTTTTGTCCTTTAATAACATTGTCGCCATATGACACGTTTAAAGATGAGTTGTGACCATACAACGTAACAAGTCCACCACCGTGGTCAATCATAACAGTATATCCGTATCCATTTATCCAACCCGAGGTTATAACTCTGCCATCTGCCACAGCAACAACTGTACTGCCGTAAGACGCTGGTATATCAATACCCGAATGATACTCCGATGTCCCAAATATAGGGCTTGTACGAGGTCCATATTCTGAACTTATATAGTACCAACCAGGCACAGGCCAAATAAATTGTCCACCTGTATATTGAGTTGATGATGTTGATGACGACTGGCTTTGTGCTGCTTGTTGCTGTCTTAATTCTTCTTGTCTTATCAACTCTTGAATTTCTGCCTCAAGTGCATCTGCTTGTGATTGAAGTTCATCAATTATACCTTCAATTTGACGCTCTTCATTTTCAAGTTCTAAAATTCTTTGTATTTTTTCTGCCATTATAGACTCTAAATCTGCACGCTTCTCAAGTTCTTCTTCTCGTAGTTCTTCCATTTCTGTGTATTCGATGTCAAGTCGATATTTTGTAGTTTGCACCAAAACTTGATGTTCTTCAAACTGGTCAAGCAAATTTGTATCATACTCAATTATCTTTTCTACATAACGTGCCCTATTTAACATTTGTGTAAAACTATCTGACGAAAATATTATTTCCATATAGCCTTTGTTATTATTTTTATACATGTTGACCATACGTTCTTTTGTTTCTGCATAATATTGGTCACGAGTTTTTATAGCTTCTTCAAGCAATTCTTCTGTGGAATTAATTTGACTCTGTTTATCAACTAGTTGTTTTTCGATAATTAATATTTGCTCTTCAACTTCAACTATCCGTAAATCAAGTTCATCTATTTCAATATTTATTTCTTCTTGATTTTGTAAGTTTATATCAAGTTCTTCTTGTGCTTGCTCTATTTCGGCTTGGTGTTGTTCTAGTTCTTGTTCTTTCTCCTTAATTTCTGCCCCGTATAATACCAATGATATAGATAATATCATAAACATTACGAGAAATTTTATTTTTTTCTTCATACACGTTACCCTAAACTTTCAAATGTCTGTGGATAGCTATTATACTTCCAACAACGCTAATCCCTATCGCTAGTCCTGTATACATAGGCAATAGCCCCATCATAATAACTTCAACCGATTTTAAACTAATACCCCCAAAAATCATATCAAACGCTCCTGATAACTCTTGTATAGCAAATTCGTATCCCTTGAATATCATAAACATTGGCACAATTGCACCAATTATTCCTATTGTTATTCCTTCTACCAAAAACGGAATTCTTATAAAAGAGTCAGTCGCTCCAATAAATTTCATAATTTCTATTTCTTTTTTTCTTACAAATACTGTCAGTTTTATAGTGTTTGTAATTAAAAGTAATGCTATTAATGCAAGCAGGGCGATTAAAATTCCCGAAAATACTTGGATACGATTGTTTAGGTCAATAAACATATCTGTTTCTGCTTCAAAATAATCAATCTCAATACCTTCAACCCTGAGCAACTTTTCTACTATATCTGCCTGATGTGCAACTTCTGCTACTTTTATTTCTAGTGATGCTGGTAACGGATTATCATCTTTAAATTCTTCATATAACACGGTGTCACCTTGTGCTAATATTTTTAATGCATCATCTTTAGATATATATTCGACTTCAACGACATTCGCCATATTTTCAACAGTTTGCTTGAGCGAATCTATTTCTTGATCCGAAAAAACATCACTAACATAAGCCGTTATACCCATTTGAATTTCAACTTGACTTATAATATATTCAAAATTTTGAGCTATGGAATATGAAATTCCTAGCACCAATAAAGATAACACAATAGTTGCAATTGAGGCAAATGCCATCATACGATTTTTCCATAATCCTCTTAGCCCCTCTTTAAACAGATAGCTAATAGTATACAACTTCACGGCCATAACCTCCATTGTACTTATCTTTTATAATTCTTCCCTCTTGAACTTCAATTACACGTTTTTTAAAGTCGTTTACTATGTCTCGCTCATGTGTTGCAACTATTACAGTTATTCCTCTTTTATTTATGTCTTCTAATAGCCTCATAATGTCCCATGCTGTTGACGGGTCAAGGTTTCCCGTTGGCTCATCAGCAACTAAAATAGGACTGTTGTTTACAATGGCACGTGCAATAGCAGTTCTTTGTTGTTCACCACCCGACAGCTCATGAGGATAGCAACGTGCTTTTTTTGCTAGCCCCACCAGCCCAAGAACTACGGGCACTTCCTTATGAATTTCTTTTGGACGTGCCTGTACAACTTGCATTGCAAATGCTATATTATCATAAACAGATTTATTCGGTAGCAGTCTAAAATCTTGGAACACTACACCAACATCTCGTCTGTATAGAGGTACTCTTTTAGAGGATAACTTTGTAATATCTTTATTATTAACAGTAATTTTTCCATATGATGGAGCAACTTCTTTTAAGATAAGCTTTAATAGCGTTGATTTTCCCGAACCACTATTTCCTGTAACAAAAACAAACTCACCTTTTGAAATATATAGAGAAGTTGGGTGTAGACCCACCGCTCCATTTGGATAAGTTTTAGATACACCTGTTAATTCTATCAATAAAATCTCCTCCTAAGTTTATAATCTTGGTAAATTTTGTCGTTCCATATACTCCATGTATTGACTTACCATTATAGTTATTTTGAATATAATAGCATCATCAAATTTGCGTAGGTCAAGACCTGTCGTTTTTAGTAGTTTGTCCAAACGATACACAAGCGTGTTACGGTGAATGTATAGCTGTCTTGAAGTTTCTGATACATTCAAGCTGTTTTCAAAAAATTTGTTTACTGTCATTAAAGTTTCTTCATCAAAGCTATCAACTTTTTTGCCTTTTAAAACTTCTTGTATAAACATTTTGCATAGAGGTAAAGGTAGTTGATAAATAATACGACCCACCCCTAGTTTTGAATAAGTAGAAATGTGACCATCGCAATTGAATATTTTTCCTACTTCAAGTGCCATAGTTGCCTCTTTGTATGAACTTGAAACGTCTTTTAAGTCGTTTACAATTGTACCAACTGACATAGAAACTGGACTCATAGTTTCTGCACTAAGTGTGTCATAAATTGTGTGTGCAAACATTTCAATTTCATCTTCATCTTTTGCTGAGAGTTCTTTTACCAAAATGATACTTCTTTCGTCAACTGCTGTAACAAAATCATGAGCTTTATCTGGAAACAAATTTCTAAGAACTTCTGAGATATTTGTATCTTTTATGTTTGAGCTTTCCACTAAGTAGACTACACGAGGAACGTTATTTTCTATGTGCAATTTTTTGGCTCTGCTATAAATATCAACAAGTAGTAAGTTATCTAGAAGTAGATTTTTTATGAAATTGTCTTTATCAAATCGCTCTTTGTACGCAACAAGCAAACTTTTTATTTGGAACGCTCCAAGCTTGCCTAGTTTGTATGCCTCATCATCACTGCCACGGACTGCCATCACATATTCAACAAGATACTCATCGAATATTTTTACGTAGTGTGAACCTTGCATTTCTTGACTATCGGCATGCGAGTTGATAAACGACTC
>LNZQ01000197.1 GCA_002007315.1 Epulopiscium sp. Nele67-Bin004 | reverse complement strand
ATAATTATCATTGTTACCAAAATCTGAAATATTTCTAATTTACTTAAATTTCAACTAAAATCATCAGCACAGAGTTTCTTTTTTTTCTAGTTTTTCGTCAATAATTTAAATGTATATTTTTCTCAAAAACGTCTGTCCTCGCCTTGTATTTGTTTTCAGATTTTGTTTTATTCTTTATTTCTGTGTTGAGGCAGAAAAATAAATCTTTCCTGAAGTTGCAGTGAAATATAAATCTATTTAATCCTAATCTAATCCTGAAGCTTCTCTGCCAAACATTTAAAATTAATTAACAATAGTAACTGCTGTTTACTTTAGAGCTACAGCTAACAATTATTTCCATTAGTGATTGATCTATTTGTTTGTTAATTTCATTAATTGATAAATATTTGGTCTTGAGATTCTCGGATGTGATGTCCTCAAACTCTGTGTTGTTTTTTTGTTTGTTGGTTGGTTGTTTTTTGTCCAAATTTAGAAGTTCAGTAAGTAAATATTCACTGCTGAAATTTTGCCTTTAGAATGTTAAATATTAAATCAAAACAGTTCCAGATAAATTTTCTGGAGACGGACAAACTGTTTCATCAGGTAAACATTATGAATGAAGCATCAATCGAAACGCTCAGCCTCAGCATTAAAGTCACCTTCAGCTCAGTCTGACTCTCTGAGCCCGACGCTAAGCCTTACAGTATGTACTTTGTGGCGATATTAATAATGATGTTTATTACGACGGTTGCAACGCTTACAAGACCGATAATAACTGGAAATTTAGTTGATTTATTTGTGGCGGTGGCAAACGACCCGCAAGCGAATATTTCGGACAGTTTTGGCATACTTATGCAACAAGCAGGACTTTTTATGATGCTACTTGTTGTAACTTTTATTTTTTTATATTTGCAAACGTTGTTGCTGCAACAAGTTGGGCAAAAAATAATTAAGCAAATACGAATGGACATATATACAAAAATGCTTAGTTTACCAACAAGATATTACAACGAAAATCCTGTTGGGGCGTTGCTTACACGTGTGACGAACGATACGGAAAGTTTGAATGAGATGTACACAAACGTTATTACGAGTGTGTTTAAAAATGGCATGTATATAATAGGTATACTAGTAATGATGTTTAGCATAAATGTAAAAATAACACTTTGTGTAATTGCGGTTGTGCCTATAGTTGTATCTATGACTATGATTTTCCAAAAATATTCACGTAAGGCGTATCGTGCAACTAGAACGTATCTTACGCAAATGAACGTGTTTTTGTCGGAGCATATTATGGGTATGAGTTTGATTCAAATGTTTAATCGACAAGATAAGACGTTTGATACGATGAAAAATATTAACGCTGATTTACTTGATGCGGGGCTTAAAGAACAGGCGTCATTTATGGTGTATAGACCGAGTTTGTTTGCGGTATCAAATTTGGCTATAGTTATGGTGTTGTATCTTGGTTCAAAAGAAGTTTTGGCGGGAGCGATGTCTGTTGGGACTATCGTTATTATGGCTACGTACGTTAAAGATTTTTTTACTCCGATAGAACAGCTTGCCGACGTGTTTAATATTTTGCAATCGGCTATTGCAGCAGGTGAAAAAATATTTACTGTGCTTGATGAAGAAAATGAAATCGAAGATGGTAACTTAGTTGCAAATGAGGAGTTTCGTGGAGAAATTGAGTTTAAAAATGTGTGGTTTGCATACAAAGAAGAACAATGGATACTTAAAGATGTTTCGTTTAAAATAGAAGCGGGACAAAAAGTTGCGTTTGTTGGGGCGACGGGTGCAGGCAAAACGTCGATTTTAGCACTTATCGCCAGGTATTATGATATCCAAAAAGGACAAATTTTGATTGATGGCAAAGATATACGAGAGTATTCGCTTGATAGTTTGAGGGGTGCTGTGGGGCAAGTTTTGCAAGACGTATTTATGTTTACGGGCGATATTGAGAGAAATATTACGCTTGGGCGAGATGATATTGACGTGGAGCGTGCGGCAAAAATGGTGTATGCAAATACATTTATTGACAGGTTGCCAAACAAATATCACCAAGAAGTTATCGAAGGTGGGGCGACGCTTTCAACTGGGGAACGCCAGCTGTTGTCGTTTGCACGTGCGGTGTCTGGTGAGCCGAAAATTTTTATTTTAGATGAGGCAACGGCAAATATTGACACTGAAACGGAAAGCGTTATCGCCATTGCGTTGCAAAATATGATGAAGGGGCGAACTACTATTATGGTTGCTCATAGGCTTGCCACGATACAACATGCGGATAATATTATCGTGCTTGATAAAGGGGTCGTGATGGAGAGCGGTAACCACAATCAGCTTTTGGAGCAGAAGGGAATTTATTGGAATTTGTGCAATATATAGGGCGGCTTTATTTATATATAGTGCGGCCAGTGACCGCCCGTACGGATATATATGAAAGAAAGTGGGTATATTATGGAAGATAACAATAATTTGGAACAACTACACAGCATGGAACCGTTTAAGGCGGTTGTATCTAACGCTGTTCCTGCTATGCTAGGTTTTGTGATGGTACTAATTTATAATATGGCGGATTTATTCTTCGTGGGTCAGACGGGTGATCCACTAGACGTGGCGGCGGTGTCGTTGGCAACGCCTATGTTTTTGACGCTTATCGGACTTGGCACAATATTTGGTGTTGGAGGTACGTCGGTTATATCTCGTGCACTTGGTGGTGGCAACGCTGAGTATGCAAAAAAAGTGTCGTCGTTTTGTTTTTGGGGTTCGGTTTCAGTGGGGTGTGTGTTTGCGGTAGTTTTGTATGTGTTTGTTGACCAAGTGCTTGTAGTTATGGGTGCTAGTGAACAACTTTGGGATAGAGTTAAAGATTATTTAATTATACTTGGGTTTAGTGCACCGTTTTTACTAATTGGGCATTGCTACACAAACTTGTTGCGTGCAGAAGGTGAACCAAAAAAGGCGATAACAGGTATGTTAATCGGAAATGTGGTAAATATAGTGTTAGACCCCGTGTTTATTTTGTGGCTTGGCATGGGCGTTAAAGGTGCAGCGATTGCGACGTTGTGCGGAAATGTTGCAAATGGAATATACTACATAACGTATTTGAAAACTAAAACTAAATTGCTAAGTCTTGAACCTAAAGATTTTACTATGAAAGATGACGTTTTAAAAAGCGTTATGATGATTGGGATACCTGCATCTATAGCAAGCTTTTTGCAAAGCTGGTCAAACATGGTGGCAAATTATTTGGTGGCAGACTACGGGGACATAGCACTTGCGGGGTTTGGCGTGGCGATAAAAATAATAACGATACCAACGCTATTGTGTTTGGGGCTTGGGCTTGGCATACAACCGCTACTTGGATATTGCGTTGGGGCAAAAAATTTGGTAAGATTTAAAGAAATAATGAAATGCTCGCTTATGCTGGGGCTTGGAGTTAGTGCAGGATTGACGCTGATATGCTATGTTGGTATAAATTTGATAATTGGCTTATTTTTGACAGATACAAATGCAATACAATACGCAACACCATTTACTCAAATTTTGTTGTCAACTACGATACTAGTTGGGCTGTTTAACGTATATTCAAATGCATTGCAAGCGATGGGCGAGGCTAGTAGTTCGCTTATTGTTAACTCAAGCAGACAAGGGCTTATATACATTCCGATGTTGTTTGTGCTAAATCAAATAAGTGGAATATATGGCTTGGTTTGGGCACAACCTGTGGCTGACGTATTAACGTTTGCGATAGTTGTTGTGTTGTATAAAAAAGCGTATAAAAAATTACAATCTAGGAAGGATTTATAAAGTGGATTTTATGGAACGATTATACAAAAGCCTAGATTTACTTATGCACAGTTTTATAGGTGTGTTTATAGGTCACTCTCTATTTGTAATTTGGGATTATAACGATAAACCTATGCTGTATGAACTAATCGAAGGCAATTGGTATGATAGCATTGTGGATTATGGCATAACTGTGGCAATTATAAGTTTTATTTGTATCGCAGGGAAAATTATTATCAAAAAAAAGATGTCTACTAAATAAAGTAGGCATCTTTTTGTGCTTATGCTTTTTGAAGCAATTCTTCAAATATATCACATAATTTTGTAATATCTTCAGGATATATTTCGCCAATATTCCCAATTCTAAATGTATTAACGTCCATAAGTTTACCAGGGTATATCGCAAACCCTCTATCTTTAATAAACTCATACATTTCTAAAAACGAGAAGTTTTGGTCATCATATAAAAATGTTGTAATAATTGGCGACTGTAAATCACGTGGCACGTATGCATTTATGCCGATGTTTGCCATTCTTTCGATTAACAAAGCTTGGTTTTGCGTGTATCTTTGTTGACGAGCAACAATTCCGCCTTCTTCTTCAAGTTCCGAAATAGCTTTTGCAAATGCAAGCACAGAATGTGTTGGCGACGTAAATCTCCATTTACCATCTTCGTCCATACCTGCCCATTGGTCATACAAATCAAGTGATAAACTGCGAGCAGTACCTTTACTTTTGATTAATAACTCTTTGTTAGAAATGATAAACGAAAATCCAGGAACGCCTTGGATACACTTGTTTGAACTACTTACTAAAAAATCTATCCCGCATTTATCAAAATCAATTTCAATCCCGCCAAAACTACTCATTGCATCAACAATAAACGTCTTATTAAATTGTTTGCAAAGCTGCCCGATTGCTTCGATATCGTTTAATATACCAGTTGTAGTTTCACAATGCACCATCATAACATGTGTTATAGAAGCGTCGTTTTCCAAAATAGATTGAACTTCGTTTGTATCAGCAAGTGTATCGTAATCATGCATTATTGAACTGTAGTTTATATTGTTGTAATCAGCAATTTTAATTATACGCTCGCCATACGCTCCGTTTGATAAAAACAGACACTTATCATTTTTTCCGATAACGCTAGACACAACCGCCTCAACTCCAAAAGTTCCGCTACCTTGCATAAGAACAACTGTATATTTTTGCGGGTCAATATTTGCAATTTCAAGAATTTTTGCTCTAATGTGTTGTGTAATATCTTTATAATCTGCGTCCCAAGTGCAGTGGTCAAACAACATTTCTTCTTTAACAGATTGAGTAGTAGTAAGTGGTCCAGGCGTTAATAATTTATAATTTTTCATAATATTTCTCCTTATTTAATGTTAGATTTTGCTAGTTCAGAAAAAGCAGTATGTTCAGCAAGTAAGTCAACAGTTAACGTGTCTTTGTACTCACGAGGGTACAATGCAGATGTTATGCCGTTAAGTGTTTCGCCTTCATACAATAAAGTTTGATATATATCTAAAATGTCATCACGTGTATTTTCTATAATGCAATACAACATTTCTTTGGCAAGTTCTTCAGTTTCAGAGTTACCTTTTTTTACAACTGCAAGCGACTCTGTAAGTTGATAGTTTCCTTCGATTGGGTCAACATATCCAACAGGCAATCCGCTTAGTTCGTCGGCAACTGCTTGATGCCTAAGTCCCATACCTACTGCAACTTCACCAGCACGAATTTTTTTGATTGGTCCTGAGCCAGAGCTTTCAAGGTGCAGTTCTGCATTTGAAATGATACCTTCCATAATAGAAAGTGCCTCATCATAAGAATACTCATTTAGCAACGTTTGTATTAAAAGCCACGCAGTTGATGAACCAGTTATGTCTGGCACAGATACAAGTCCTGCATATTGTGGGTCAGCTAAATCTTTCATGCTTGTTGGCGTATCAAGACCTAGTGATGATATCATTTCAGTGTTAATTAATATCGTACTTTGTAATCCTGTAAGTGGAATTTGGTATGCTGAAGTGTTTAATAATGGTGTTTTATATGCGTCCAAATCCAAAAACATGTCGTGTTGTTGTTGTGCAGAGTCAATATAATACCCACTCATTGATATTAAGTCTGCCTCAATATTTGTCCCCTCAGCCATAAGTTTTCCGCCAAGTTCTGATGTCCCCATACCTTGCAAAATGTATTGACCATCATAGCCGTTGCTATCAAGTGCGACGCGCATAAAATCAAGAATTTCTTCGTCAGCATTTGTATATATAACTATTTCATTTGTGCCAGATGCATTTGCATTTGAACAGCCTGAAAGTCCTAAGCACATAACCCCAAATAGTGATAACAATAATTTCTTTTTCATAATTTATTTACTCTCCTTTTTGTTGTTTAAATAAGATAAACTTAATTTTAGTATTAATTTTCCTGCTAAGTTTGTTAGTAAGATCAAAATTGAATATATAAATATTTCATCAAAGTTTGCGTAATGTTGCAATTCTTTAATTTTAGTTGTAAGTGTCATCGTTCGTGCACTAGCCAAAAATACAACGGCACTTATTGTAACCATAGAATTTATAAAGAAATACATAAATACTTCTATTAACGTAGTTTTCAAGTTTGGTGTAATAATTCTAAATAGCGTTTTAAAGTAATTGTCACCCAGTAGCTTTGCAGTAACTTCAAACGAAGTATTCATTTTGTCAAGCGAGTTTTTGAACATCAAATATGGCGTTGAGAAAAAATGTATTATATTTGATAAAACTAAAATTGACACCGTACCTTGCAAACTTGTTCCGCTAAAAGTTAGCATAAATGCTATACCTAAAACCATTCCAGGTACAGTATTTGTAACTAATGACATATATTCAATTATTCCTTTTAATGTTTTGTTTAAATTGCTACGTGCTGTAACAAGCGACGCCATATAACAAATAATAGTACCTGAAATTGCTGTAATAAATGCAATTTTTATCGAGTTTTGATAAATTCGACTTAGTGCAGACGAAGATAACACGTTAGTTAACGTATCAAACGATAAGCTTATATCGTATGGCCAAGCTGTAGTTATCGGCACTATAAATATAACTGCAAATATAGATAAAATACTAACGATAATTAGCGTTGAGAAAGTTGCACAAGTTATATCACGTGTTGTATTTTTAGGAATTTCAATTTCAGACGTTTTGTTGTATCTAATGTTAAATTTCTCTAAATATTTTAGCAACATAACGCTAAATATTGACGGAACTAACATAACGATTGCAATAACTGCCCCGTTGTTAAAATTAGGGATAGACCCTAACATTTGATTGTATAAATAACTTGCAACTACATCATAATTTCCACCAACTGATACGGGTATCCCGAAGTCAGTAAAACTCATAAAAAATACTTGTATGCAAGAAGTTGCAAGCGTTCCCGCTAGGGGATAAAACAAAGTTTGATAAAATGTTTTTAGTGAACTATCTCCCATAAGTTTTGACACAACTACATATTTTTGATCCAAATATTTAAATGTATTATTAATAATTAAAAAAGCTGTTGGCAACGTATAAATTGTATAACCTAACCATAAGCCGTTAAATCCGTAAATCTCAAACAATTCTGCACCCAAAATTTTAGTTATAAGCCCTTGTTTTCCAAATGAATAAATAATAGCAAACCCATAAGTTATCGTTGGCAACAACATAGGTAATGTAGTTAATGCAATAACAATTTTTTAAAACTGCATAGGAATATTTGTATAGTTGACAGAATATGACAATAAAAATGCTAATGTTGTAGTACTAATAGCAGTTATAGCTGAAATCGTTAAACTATTTGTAAGTGCTTTTGTAAATCTAGTGTCTAAAATAATTGAGTAGTTTGTTAATGCAAAACCTGCATCTGTTTCAAATGATTTACTAAGCAATATTGCTAACGGAATTAATAAAAAAGCTATAAAAACTGACAGAACTATTAAACTCATGCCTTTAAGCTCTTTATCTTTCATAAGTTCCTCCAAATAAATTTAAAATGTTATTACGTTTAATAAATAATTGATTTAATATAAATTCTTTAATAAATTCGCTTTGAGGATTGTTAATAATTTCTTCGGGAGTTGAATATTGAGCGACTAATCCTTCGTTTAATATAAGCACTTTGTCTGATAAAGTCAGAGCTTCTTCAGGGTCATGTGTAACAATTATAATAGTTAAGTTATATTCTTTTGATATTTGCTTAATACGTTCTTTAATTGATTCTTTAATTACGCCGTCTAATGCACTAAGCGGTTCATCAAGCAGCAAAATTTTTGGTTTCATAACCATAGTTCTAGCAAGTGCAACACGTTGTTTTTGTCCTCCAGACAATTTATCAATGTTTTTTTGAATATGTGGTTTAAGTCCTAGAAGTGCGATTAATTCATCAACATATTCTTTAGTTGAAATATCAGGTTTATTTTTAAGTCCATAGACGATGTTGTCATAAGCGTTTAAGTTTGGAAATAATGCATAATCTTGAAAAACTATATTAAAACCTCGACTTTCCATAGCCTCATTGGTAATATCTTTACCTTGGAAAACTATTGTGCCATCAGATACTTCTGTAATTCCTAAAATAATATTTAAAAAAGTTGTTTTACCGCTACCCGATGGTCCTAAAATAGATACGATTTCGCCATCTTGAATATCTATATCTATGCCTCTTAAAATTTCTGTTTTGTTAAATGATTTTTTAATATTTCGTAATTCTAACATATATTTCCTCCTAGTCGTTGTTATTTTTACCTACTTTAAACGGTGTTTATTAAAAACAAATTAGAAACATGTTAAGTTTATGTTTGGAAATTTTAAACTTTTTGCGATTTTACCGTATATTTCTTTATAAATGCAAAAAATATTTTCTTGCAAATTACTGCAAAATTGCTCTATACTGATGTTAGAAAGGGTGAAAAAAATGTTTATACAACGCAAAATAATAATTACTGATATGTTAAATGAGCAACAAACTGTAAAAGTAATTGATTTAGCAAATATTTTAAACGTATCAGTGGATACAATTAGGCGTGATTTAAAGCAGTTAGAGCAAGACGGCATATTAACTTGTGTGCATGGGGGGGCGGTTGCAAATATGACAACGGCTGAACAGTTTACAAAATTTAGCGGTCGAGCTATAGAAAATCAAGATAAAAAATTGGAAGCAACAAAAAAGGCAATTTCCGAAATAAAAGAAAATGATGTTGTGTTTTTAAATGGCGGAACGACAAACGTTATTGTGGCACAGCAAATTATAGAAAACTGTAGCAACATAACGATTATTACTAACAATGCATCAGTTTCACAAGTGTTTTTTGAAACGACAAACGTTAAAAATATTGAACTTATAGTTATTGGTGGAAAGTTGGATATGGAAGAACGCTATTTATATGGGTCGGACTGTCTGAGCGTTCTTGAAACGTATTTTCCAGATGTAGCGATTTTTTCTATAAACGCACTACATTCAGACATTGGATATACAGATTTTAGGGAGGGGGAGATACCTATTATGCAGTTGTTGCAAAAAAACGCAAGAAAAACAATTGCCATTATGGATTCTAGCAAGTTGCAAAAAAAATCTCGCAAACTAATATTTGGGTTTGATAAAATTGATAAGTTGTATATGGACGATAATATATCAGAAGTGATGAGGAAAAAATATTTAAATGCTGGGGTAGAAATACTGTAAAGTCGATGAAAAATCGGCTTTTTTTTGCATTTAAAATCAGATTTAACATAAATTTAACGCAAATATAATCAAAATTTCATTGAAAAACAGCAAAAAACTGTATATACTAAGTTTAGAACAAAATTTACACGGAGGTTTAAGTTATGGAAAACATTTACGAGTTTTATAATCCAGTTAAAACATTTGTAGGAGCAGACAGCATTGGGCAACTGAAAAATATTTTGATAGATTACGAAAAAATATTAGTGATTGCATGGAACAAAAGCATTTTTAATATGTCTGTAATAAACAATTTAAAGCAACATAAAACAATATACGAATTAGAATTTAGTTATTCAAATCCAACGTTAGAAAACTTGCTTGAAGCTTATGACAACTCAAAATGTTTTGACTATGACATTATCGTTGCTATTGGCGGTGGAAGTGTGTTAGATGTTGCAAAAACGTTAGCTTGCATAAAAAACACAACGATAAAATCTGTTGATGATATTAGAAACTTGATAAATGAAAACAACTTTAAACCTGTTTGTCCGTGGATAGGTGTGCCAACAACTTTTGGTACGGGTAGCGATGTAACTTGTTGGGCGACGCTTTGGGACGTCACTGGTGGAAAAAAGTTGTCAGTTGAAAACACTAAAAATTATGCACTTGCCAGTATTGTAGATTTTAAACTGGGTGAAAGTATGCCTAAAACACTTGCAATAACTTCGGCATTAGACGCAGTTGCACATGCGACCGAAAGTTATTGGGCGATAAAGAGAAATCCAACTTCAAAATGCTATGCATTAACAGCGATTAAATTTATAATGGACGCACTTGAAAACTTGGGCGGTGAACAATATATGTCGCAAATAGCACAAGGGACAATGTTCGCAGGATTAGCATTTTCCAACACAAAAACGACAGCATGTCACTCAATTTCATATCCACTCACGATGTATCACAACATACCACACGGAGTTGCAGTAAGTTTACTTATAGGGCCTATGATTACTCTAAACAAAGATGAAATTGAAGATACAAAGTCGTTGGAACAAGCGTTTGGCGTTGATGATTTAGGCGAAGTGGAACTTAAAATACAAGCTATAGTTAAAAAAGCTGGGTTGCCTTTCGCATTATCAGAGTGGGGGATAGGGCAAAGTGATTTGGATTTTTTAGCTGACAATGGAAGTACAAAAGGACGAATTGATAACAATCCCGTTAAGTTAAATCGAGATGATATTTTGAATATTTTAAATAAAATTTTTTAGGAGGATATTATGATTGAAGCAGTAATTTTTGATTGGGCAGGAACGACAGTTGACTATGGGTGTTTTGCCCCAGTAAATGCATTTGTTGAGGCATTTAGACAATACAAAATTGAACCAACACTTGATGAAATTAGAAAACCTATGGGTGCACTAAAGTGGCAACATATTAAAACTGTTCTTGAAATGGAACGTGTTAACGCTATGTGGAAAGACGTTTATGGACGTGATTTTGACGATAGCGACGTTGATAAAATACACGATGTATTTTTTGAGAAACTTATGGAGAGCTTGCACAAATACGCAACACCAAAACCTCATGTGATAGATGCAGTTGCTAAACTTCGTGAGATGGATATAAAAATCGGTTCAACGACAGGTTATACAGATGATATGATGGAAATTATCGTTGATGGTGCGAAACAACAAGGGTATTCGCCAGACTTTATGTGTACGCCAACTATGCTTGGTGACGTTGGTAGACCGTATCCATATATGGTGTTTAAAAATATGGAGGTACTTAAAGTTGGTTCGGTGAAAAACGTTGTTAAAGTTGGCGACACTGTATCTGACATACTTGAGGGTGTTAATGCGGGTGTTGTAGTTGTTGGTGTTGTTGAGGGAAGCTCTGAAATGGCACTTAACGAGGAAGAATATGCGGCGTTATCTGAAGACAAAAAACAAACTTTAATTGACGCTGTTACAACGAAATACAAAGATGCAGGGGCAGATTACGTGATATTAAATATGTCGCACTTGCCAGCATTGGTTGAAAGTTTATAGGGCGGCTGTATCATATAAGGGTGGCTGTATCATATAAGGGCGGCCAGTGACCGCCCGTACAGGACGCTCATTGATCGGCTATATGCACATATAATAAGGAAGAAACTCTGTAGGGACGCTCATTGGGCGTCCTTTTTATGCACATACATATCCCAAAACTGGAAATAATACATTTAGAAAGGGGTGGTGTTATGATTGAAGCAGTTGTTGAACACGAAGTTGCACAAATGGCACATCAGCTCGAAGGTCTCATCGAAATGTATTTACCAATAATTATACACTCTATAGAGCTTATGGGAATTGTCGTTTTAGTTATCGGGTCAATTAAGGCGTTTGGTCACTATTTATACGGGTTATTTTTTCACGATGAATATCAACTTAAATACCAATTTGCAAATGCCATGGCACTAGCACTGGAATTTAAGCTCGCAGCCGAAATTTTAAAAACTGTAATTATCCGTAGCTTTGAAGAACTTGCGATGCTTGGGGCTATTATTATTTTAAGGCTTGTTATGACGTTTGTTATTCATTGGGAAATGAAAGAAGAAATACTGGAAGGTAAAATTGAAAAAAAGGCTAAAAATAAACAAGAAGATATGTTATAATAATAATTATTATTAATAGAAAAGAGGACACAAATGGACGGCAATTGGAATTTAGACGCAATGTATGAAAGTTGTGATGACCCACAATTTCTTGCAGATTTAAACAAATTTGATACTATCATATCAGATTTTACTAAAATGGTAGACCACATCGTAGTTAGTAGCTCAAATGTTACGCAAAATCTTGAAACATATTTGCAAAAGTATATCGACATAAACTTATTTGCTAGAAAGCTGGGAGCGTATTTGCACTTAGTGTTAAGCACAGATGCAAACAATGAGAAAGCTCAAAAATTTAGAGTGCAAATGAGTAGCAAACACAGTATGCTGACTGAGCCTATGACGAAAATGGAACTGTTTATCGGTGGATTACAAAATTTGGACGATATTATAGCAGAATCAACACTGTTACAACAACACAAGTTTTGGTTTGAGGAAATAGTTAAGGAGCAACAATATATTTTGTCACCTGATATGGAAAGCATCATATCAAAACTTAAAAATACAGGTTCATCGGCATGGATAAGTTACAAATCTAAACTTATTGCAAACCATAAAGTTGAGTTTAGACTAAATGATGAGTACAAAATTATGCCATTAACAGCAGTGTTAAACTTGGCAGAGTCGCCAGACCCAGAAACACGAAAAGTTGTATATAAAGCTGAGCTTAAATCGTACAAAAAAATTGAGGAGGGGATAGCAGCTGCTCTAAATGCCGTTAAAGGCGAGGTGCTTACCCTGACTGAAAAGCGTGGCTATGATACAGTGCTTGAAATGACGCTACAAAATTCACGCATGCAAAAAGAAACGCTTGAGGCGATGTTGTCGGCTATGAAAGATAGTTTGCCGATGTTTAGAAAGTATTTGCGACGTAAAGGTGAAATGTTAGGTCACGAAAATGGCTTACCTTGGTATGACTTGTTTGCACCAATAACTGAAGAAGAAATGAAATTCGATTATAAAGAAGGTAGTGACTTTATCATTAAACATTTCAAAACTTTTAGTGACAAACTAGCCGATTTTGCACAGCACGCTATCGACAGTGAATGGATTGACGTGTATCCAAAAGAAGGCAAAGTGGGCGGTGCTTTTTGTGCGGGCATAAAAGATATTAAGGAATGCCGAATATTATTAAACTACGGCGGAACTATAGGCGACGTGTCTACTATGGCACACGAACTTGGGCACGGCTTTCACAACTTATGTCTAAACGACGAAACTGTAATAAATTCACACTATCCAATGCCATTAGCCGAAACGGCGTCTATACTTTGTGAAACTATCGTTAAACAAGCGGCGGTTAAAGAGGCGACGGACTCTGAAAAGCTTGCTATTCTTGAGGCTGAAATTAGCGATGCAACTCAAATTATCGTTGATATATATTCAAGATTTTTGTTTGAGTCAGCATTTTTTGAAGCACGTGAAAACGGGTATGTTACAGTTGAAGAAATTAAATCACTTATGGTTGACGCTCAAAAGCAATCTTACGGTGATGGACTAGATGAAAATGTATTACACCCTTATATGTGGACTTGGAAAAGCCATTATTATGGTCCAAACTTTTACAACTTCCCATATGCGTTTGGGTTGTTGTTTGCAAAAGGGTTGTATGCAAAATATATCGAGGACACGGAAAATTTCCCTGCGAAATATGAGCAAATGCTAAAAGTTACGGGTAAAATGAACATTGAACAAGTTACGGAAACTATTGGAATTGATGTAACTAAAAAAGAGTTTTGGGAAGCATCACTAAAAATTATTACTGACGACATCGAAAAATTTCTGAAATTAACATAATGGGATAATGTAGGGGCGGTCATTGACCGCCTTTTTGCGTGGGCGATAGATGGCGGAGATATGGGTGATAGATGGCGGGCGGCCAGTGACCGCCCCTACTGGTATGTGATTGTAAATTCATCTGATTCATACCAAAAATAACTGTCAATATCAAACGGTTCTTCAATTAAAATACTGCTAAATTTATAGTCGCCTTTTGTGTCTGGCAAAGGCATCTCAATTTCAGCGTAATAGTCTTCATCGTACAAACTTAACGACTGGGCAGGTATATAAAAATTCATATAATGCTCATCATCTAAATATACTGCAATCAAATGGTCATTTGGAAAATAAATTGGTATAGCAAGAGTAACTTCGGGTTCAGGTGTGGTATGTGCCTTTTTTGACACTAACGTTGGTTCGTTGCTAAACAAACTTTTGTCTTGAACAGTCAAATTTTTTGAATATGCATAGCTATCAGCTATATAGTCTTGCGTATGCACGACATAACAACTTTGTGCCCAACTAATGGCAGACTCCCCATCAATTAAAATCAATAAGTGATGTTCCAAATTATCAAATTCCATATCAAATAAATTTAAGTGGATATCAAAATCTGTCATAACACCTGATGGCATTTCAACTTCATGTTTTGTATCAAAAATATGGCTATCATCTATTCTAAACTCAATCGGAACCCAGTCGTAAAACACTTGTATATTTGCTGTATTTACAGATTTACTAGTTGTTATATTGTAACCTACATTTATTGTTGCGTTATTTTCATCAATCATAACTACACGTTTGCTGTCTTCAAAGCTATACAAACTTGACGATGAAATTCCCCCACTAATACTGCCTGAATGTGACGACCCCCCAACTGATGCGAACAAAGCTGTACCAAGTAACGCACCAAATAAAAAAATCTTATGCATAAGCTCTCCCCCTTTGTGATATTTTAATTATACCAAAAATTTTATGAATATTCAACAAAGCTTGACCATATAATAGAAAATCACATATAAGGAGGGAAATTTGATGAAAAACAGACAAATAGAAGATGAAGACATTGATGACATTCAAGATGACGATTTTGAGGACAAGCAACCCGCTAGAATTCCCCGACGAACACGAAAAGAACTCCCCGAACCTACGATGCAACTTACAAGTGCTCAGCAACAAGTTGGAGGGATAACCGCAGTATTAATACTTTTATCTATAATTGGAGTGGCGTTTATGGATTTATCACTCGGGCTAGTTGAGTGGGGGATATTCGCTATCATTTTGGCACTCGTTATAACAGCAACAACGTTACTAGTTTTCAAATCTATGAGAAATTTTGCACTAAACATCGCAAGTATGGCGATAACAATCGGTATGCTTGGTACATTTATTGGTATTTACAACGGTCTAATTAACTTTGATAGTATGCAACTTGAAACTAGCGTTCCTGCTCTAATTGACGGTATGAAAACAGCATTTTTCACGTCTATAACTGGTATGATTGCAAGTGTTTACATACGTTTTGTTGACGTTATTGTGAACAATGGGCAAGAGCCAAAATCAACAACTGAGAAAGAAGAAATGTTAAGTAACTTCAAACAGTTAAAGGAAGAAAGTGTTAAACAATCGAAATATTTGCACTACTCAAGCGAAGTTAGCCGTGTTATGGTAGAAAACATCGTTCAACTTAATACGACGTTGCTTGAAAACCAAAAACGTTATGACCACATTATGGAGATGACGGGCGAAAAACTTGCTGAGGCTATCGGAAATCAAATTACCGACAGACTTGCAAAAGATTTAGCCGAAAGTGTAAACATTGCTCTAAAGCCACACCACGAACATATTATTACAATTGTTACAAGTCTTAACACAATTATAGACGATTTAAATCATGACTTGAACGACAGATTGTCAGACTTAAATAAAACTATTACAGGTTTAGATGAAAATCTTACAGAAAAATTATCAGACTTTACAAGAGATTTACGAATGACTACTGAAGATATGTCAAAAACTAGCACAGACGCTATTATTAAAGGTGTCACAACTGTGATAGACGAATTTAACGACGGCTTGACTGTTCAACTTGGCGACAACTTTAGACATTTGAAAACTTCGGTTGACGGACTAAGCAAATGGCAAGAAGATTATAAATCGCTTATCGACAAAAATTATACAGACTTATCTAAAGTTTTTGATGAAGTTGGAAGATGTACAAGTTCACTAGAAAAAACTTCGGACTATTATAACGAGCTTGCAGAAAATAGCAACGTATTGTTACAAACTAGCAAAACTATAGGTGAAACCCTTATTCAACTTAACGACTCACACAAAAACATTCAAACTGCATTTACGACGATTAACTCGATAGGTGAAAAGGCAGCAGATGCAATTCGTCCGATGACGGAATATTTTGAGCAAATTAATGCAACTAGTGCTAAATTTGAAGTATTTTTAACAGATATAGCAAAAGTTAACACGAAAGCTAACAAACAAATGATGAGCACTATCCAAGATACATACAAAGATATGGACGACACATTTGCACTTATGCAACGTCAACTTCAAGAGCGAGAAGAACAATTAACAGATATGATTGAGTCTATAAATGATAAAATTGAAGACAATTTGGAACAAACTTCACGTAGTTTTGATAGACAACAAGCTAAAATGGACCAAGTTATTACAGATACGTCAAAATCTTTAACGAAACAACTTACAAGTGTATCAAAAACTTATGTTAGAGATTACACCGAAATTACTAAAAAATTACAAGACATGATTAGTATGTTGCCAGAAATGGTTGAGCAACTTAACAGAGTGCCACGTAGTAGACGTGGATATGATGATGAGGACGGTGTTGCTTAATGAATAACTTTTTTGACTCGCTTAACGCATCGCAAGACACGTCGGAAGCGTCAATTGCCGATTTAATGTCGGGGCTTATGATGGTGTTTATGGTTATCGCCATTGCGTTTATGGTAAACGTTGAACAGCGTGTGTTGCAATATGACGACTTAGTTAGAGAAGTTGAACACGCAAATGTGACGACTTACGTTGAAACGCAACAAGCGATAAATATGGATTTGGTTGCAGCTTTTGAAGGCAACTTTGAACGCTACGGAATGGAAATTGATGAAGATAGCACCGTTCGATTTACTTCGTCTGATATGCTTTTTGCAACGGGTAGTAGTGAACTAACGACAGATTTTGAAGCGACGCTACGAGAGTTTTTTCCGCAGTATATAGAAATTTTGTACAAATACAAAGACTTTATAAAAGAAATTCGCATAGAGGGGCACACGTCTAGCGAATGGTATTCTGGCACAAGCGTAACGGACGCTTACTTCTTTAACATGGAGCTGTCACAAGATAGAACTAGATCTGTTTTGAAATACGTTATGGATTTAAGCTCGGATAAATCGTATGCACAGTGGCTACTTGAGGCGATGACAGCTAATGGCTTATCATCAAGCCGAATTATAGTTGATGAATATGGCGTTGAAGACAAAGAAAAATCACGTCGTGTTGAGTTTAAACTTGTTACGAATTCTGAAGATGTTATTAATGATTTAATAGAAAGAGGCTTGTATGACTAAAAGTCCCCCTTGTAGGGGCTTTTTTTGTTGTGTATAATAATCTTATTACAAAGAAAGGTGCAAATTATGGATTATATTACAGTTAAGCAACAAACTACAGAAGAAATTGTTGAGAAAAAATCACGATTTATTGCACATGTATTTCCTGTATCTTCACAAGAAGAAGCGGATACATCATTGCAGTACACAAAAAAAAGAAATCATGCTGAAAGCTGTGGCTGCTCAACATAATTTAAAAAACAACAGCATACAGTATGGCGCTGTGAAATGCGGATCACACTGGTGCAGGTCTTTAAATCGGAGAAATCAATCAATTCAGATGGGTGTCGCATGGATGATGTCAGAGCCAATCTGTGCATCTCTGAAAAGGTTGCAGAGGAAAAAGCAACAAACATTTAGCAAAAACATCAATGAACACTTAAT
>LNZQ01000196.1 GCA_002007315.1 Epulopiscium sp. Nele67-Bin004 | reverse complement strand
AACTATCAAATTTGATTACTGGTACAACGCCTATCGCTCCGATTTTTTCTGTAATTGTCAATTTCCCTACCTCCGATTAAAATTTTATGGCTTTTAAACCTACTTAAATTATATCAATATCTTGTCCTATATACAAGTCTTTGCGTATACTTAACCATAATTTGTATAATTGTGCTAAATAGGGATTGTATATCTGGATATTATCTACAACTTTTTTAGTATGTATTACCAATTTTTATTTTTAAAGCACAAATTTCCTTATAAATGTACTTGATTTTACAAAGAAAATAATCGCCACCTACTTAAAAATAAGTAGATGATAAAAATATTTTTGTATTTTATTTGTGCTAAAGTTGTCACAAACAATAAAAAACACCGTAGGCTATTGCCCACGATACTCAAAAAATTTATTCTGCTGTTACTATAATTCCTGCTGTTGCGTCCCAACCGATTTCTACGCCGAAGATGTTTGCTATGTCACGTAGCTTGAAATATGTTGTGCCATCCACGCTGTAAGTATATAAACGTGCCCATTGACCATTTGCTGAAATACTTGTCATATCTATTAATCTATGTGCAACATATTCAGATTCAAATCCAGTATTTATCTCACTTTCAGAACTAAGTTCAATCTGCTTGTCCAAGTCGTTCCAACCAATTTCAAAACTTTTATTTGTGTTTGTTAACAAATCTGAAAAATCTCGTAGTGAGATGTATGTTGTATCGTAGATTGAACAACCTCTAATCGATTTACTTTCACCATTTACAACTATTGCTTTTTGCTCAACTTCCACACCATTGTATGATGTATCCCCTTGAGGAACTATTGTAACGTATACTTTAAAAATATCGCCTTTGCCCCCGTCTTCAAGTGCTACAAACGTTCCCACAAATGGTTCTACAAACTTCATTACAGTTCTTCCATCTGAAAAATCTACGTCAATAGCAGGAATTAAGTCAAAGTGTTCCCAATTTATAGCATTTAACTCCCAATCATATCCAAAATCCCACCACATGATGTCTAGCCCTAATGACTCAAATCCATTCATTGTTATCTCTAAGTAATCCATTCCAGTTATGTCAACAGTTGACCCAACTTCTGCAATTATTTCTGTTTTATAGTACCATTCTGCTAATTCTTCTTTTACTTCTGCCACATTGGTAAATACATATCCTGAATACTCATCATCTTCTACAACTTGCCCACCATATCTATAATAGTGTGCATAATCCATAGCCATTACTGGTGCTGTGCTTCCTATTGTTGCCAAAGCCAGCACGCCTGCCATCAATTTGTTTCTTAATTTCATAATTTTCTCCTTTTTCTATCCTAGTATCTAGGAATATCCACATAATAATAATAAATCCCCGAGAACCAAACCACCTTATCTCCCTGCACTATCGGTTGCACATACTGCGATAGTTGCCCATTATCAAGCGTTTCTATACTGCTAAGTTGTTTCCCATTCTCATCAATAACAACATATTTCATAGCTTCACTTTGAGCTACTGGGTTACCATTTGTTGTAAACGTACAATCAAACTCAATCCACATAACCATAAAGTTTCCATCATCAAGCTTAACCAACTTTGGCGTACTACCAAATTTATTTGTGTTTGTGTAGTTTGTAATATAAACTTCATTTGTTTTGCCCGTTGATTTGTTTGTCGTTAGAACAACAATATCTCTCTCCTGCTTTGTGATGCCCTGAATATCAAAACTTGTAAATCCTGACACTGTGTCATAATCTATAACACTAATAGCAGTTACATAGTTTGTCTTTCCTACCTCAAAGCCACCAACCGTCAAACCTGTTTGATTTGCTCCTGACGCACCTGGCACGCTATATATTACATTTTGAGTATCTTGAAAACTATTTGTCTTATAATCTGTTAAAGCTATCCCTCGAGGATAACCATCTCCATGATCAAGAAGTATAACTTTATTGCCATCATACTGTGCCAATTGATTAAACGAATGACTTGCATGGTTTGGCTGCATATACGTGTATGCCGTTCTAAACTCATACTTCATAGTTTTTGTATCAATTTCTAAAGTTAATTGCATTTGGTGATTTAATCCATCTGAACTATCCGCAAAAGCTTGTCTTGCAGTATGTAGAATTAAAGTATCACCATTTGAGATTATCGACACATTTCCAGCATCAAACGGACTTTCAACGTATACATCTCCACCTAAAACAGAAGTAGTTCCCTGAAGTTTGAAATTTTTATCATATTTTTCTATTCTGATAACCTCAAGATTTTTCAGCTCATCTGGGTTGTTCTGACCAGTCACCACAAAATAATAGTCCTCTGTTTCATGAAACCCACCAAACAATGGTAAACTTAATGGCAAAGTTTGTGTCAACGTTTGTTCTAACGTTTCACTATCAAAGCCTTGAATAATTATATTGCTACCATCATTATCAACCAAAAATAGAGTGTTGTTTTCCTCAAATAAATAACGTTGTGGTGCACTCGCCCATCTTGAAGTACTTGAACTTGTAGACACAACCGCATCTTTATACTTGTCCACTAAGTTAACTCTGTTGCTGTTATCAACTTTTGTGCCCGTAAAAGTAGCTGTTTTAGATGCATCGTCATACGATACTTCCAAATCTAATGCAGATGCTATAAATTTAATTGGTGCATATGCTCTGCCATCAACAATTTGCATTGCTTCATCCATACCTATAAACTTTGTGCTTTCAAAATTAATTCTTTTTGCTCCGCTCTCGATTGAAAATACTTCCTCACCATACGTTATCGTAACCATACCATTTTCAAAAACAATATCCTCGTCTTCAATACCCAAAAATACTGCCAAATCTCGTATACCAACCATACTTCTGCCCGTATCAGATAAATAAGGCATACTAGTCGTTTCAACAGGTGTTCCATTAACAGTGGCTTTCCCTGTTTCAAAATTTAATACAGCTTCTATTTGACTACTTGCTTGAACTTGCATTGGCGAAACAAGTCCCGTTCCAACTATAAGTGCCGATAACACTAAAACCAAATTTTTACATTTTTTGCTCATTTTCTTCCCCCTAAACTGTTTTCATATTTTATATTAATGCATAATTTTCTAAAAGTCAATATATTTCTACACAAAAAATACACCGCAGGCTATTGCCCACGATGCTATTCACTTCCCCCAAATTTTGTATATCACCGTTCCTATAATTATCGCAAGCAAAACACCAAGTAAAATACTATATATCACTCTAACAGGGTTCAAACATAACAGCCCCTTTTCCGCCTCGTCGCAATACATAATATGATTAGTGTTAGCCCATTTAGAACTTAAAATGTTCCATAATATTAGCAAGGTGTATCGCTTGTCTTTCAAGGTCTTTACTTATAGCCGTGCTTTCCTCTGCTGACGTCGCATTAACGTTAACTTCGACTGATATTTCCTTAATAGTGTCGAGCAATCTTCCAATACGTATCTGTTGTTTTTCGCTCATCTCTGTAAGCTCTTGCGAAATATCAACGGTTTCTTCAATCGTATTTGACACCTCAAGCAATTTTTCTGCCGTTTGTATCGCAATATCTTGCCCACGCTCAACATTTTTCAAACTAGTTTTAATAATTCCTTCAATACGTTTTACCGTCACGCTACTTTGGTTTGACAAATCTCTAATTTCTTTTGCAACCACCGCAAACCCTTTGCCAGATGACCCTGCTCTTGCTGCCTCTATCGCTGCATTAAGTGCAAGCAAATTTGTTTGGTCTGCAATAGATTGAATTATAGTTAAAACTGAACTTATTGTACGGCTTGAAGCTGATATTTCGTCCATCGCTTTAAGCATTTCTTCCATATCCTCTTTACTTGCAAGGGCACTATCTCTCGCTATTTTACCCATCTTATTATTTTTGCAAGCTTTTTGTGTAATCATTTGAGTGTTTTTTTCCATTTTCTCAGTTGTTATAACAAATTTATTGATTGCATTCATTTCCTCAGTTGTTGAGTCTGAAAGGTGTGTTGCCGCAAGTGAAATTGCCTCCGCCTCTTGACTCAGTTCATTTGCTGTAACGCTTACATCTGAAAGAGTTTCTTTTAAATCTGCACTAATTGATGTTATTGCTTCCTTAATTTTAATAAAATCTCCTTTATAGTCTGCCCTAAACTTACCTTCTATTTTAAACTTTCCGTTTGACATTTTGGTCAGCATATATTCGATATCTTTAACGATAACATTTAATGATTTACCCATAGAATTAAATTTTTCAATCATTCTACCTATATCGTCATAATGTGTAATATTAACTTCAACCCCCAAATTTCCTGCTTCCATCTCAAGAACTGCTTCTTCCAAACATTTTAATGGTCCAAGTATAGACTTAATTTTTTTCTTAATCATCATTGTTGATAATAGTAGTGCCACAACCGAAAAGACTATACCAACCATAGTCACGACAACTATTGTCTTATATAGCTCAAGATGTGTAACGGCAACTGTTGCCCACCACACTTGACCAAATGCATCAATCGGTGCAAAATATCTAGCATAATTTTCGCCTGTCGGAGTAACTGTATTTATTACGAATAACTCTCCTTGTGCAACAAGTTCGCTAGCCTTAGTTATATCTCTTATTTGTTCTTCAATTCCTATATTTATTCCTATATTGTGTGAAGTATCTGATGAGAATGCGAAATTTAAATCAGTATCTAAAATAGAGCTTGATAAAGAAGGGTATGCTTCATTATAAATTACAGTGTCTATAAATTCTGTTGTTAATATGTCCGTTGCTACTACACCAATCACTTGCCCATTTTTTATCATAGGTACAGCAACTTTAATAACATATTCACCATTTATTCCTATGTACGGCGATGTAACAAATGTTTCTCCTGTTCGTATTACTTCTGTATAAAATTCTTCTGTGCTATAACTATTATATTCTGTATGTAATGTAGGCATAGACAATTTCGCTCGTTTACTATCTATCGAAAATGCATATGCCTCTTGGTCTGGTTCAAACTGATTGGGTTCAAAATATACGCCAATTTCCTCTATCAAAGGGTTTGAAACTACAGTTTCTATAATGCTATTAAAAATGTACTGCTCAGCTGCAATCAGTTGCTCGCTTCTTAACTCTTTGTACACATGACTATAAGAAGTTTTTGTGTCTGGCATAATTGTACCTATGTCATTTAATAGGCTTGTAATATATGTTGCTACGTTGTTACTCATACCTCTTGCCGTTTCAAGCTTAGTTTCTACTCTAGTTGCATTTAAGTCTGCGTAATTAGAAAAATTTGAAGTAACTAATTGATATGTACTAGTTGTATTTCTTACTAAGAAATAAGAAACTAGTACGGCAATAATTATGGCTGTTATTCTTACCATCATTATAGTTAGTTTTTTTTCAACATTAAGCTCGTCAAAGTTCTTTTTGCTAAAACCTTTCGACATTTTCCCCATAACCTCACCCCTTTGTATGATTATAGTAATTTTAAGTGTTCCACAATTAATTATAATATATTATATGTTAAAAATTACACAATAATGACATACTCAAGGATAAATTTAGTTAAATATTATATAGTAGTTTTGCGTTTTCCAAAGTTACCTCTGCAACTTGCACAGGGTCGACATTTTGTATATTCGCAATTTTTTCTACGACATGCAACAAATAAGACGAGTCGTTTCTTTTCCCTCTATGTGGAACTGGTGATAAATATGGTGCATCTGTTTCTATTAGAATTTTTTCTAACGGTATATTCTCAACCACTTCTACCGTTTTTCTTGCATTTTTGAACGTCAAAGAACCACCCACACCGATATAAAACCCACGTTTTATATATTCAAGTGCAAGCTCTTTGCTACCAGAAAAGCAATGTATCACTCCGTTTGTTATATTTTCGTCTTTCAAAATATCAAACGTATCTTGGCAAGCATCTCTACTATGAATGATAACAGGCATATCAAGCTTTTTTGCCAACCCTAGTTGAAGTCTAAACCACTCTTTTTGTACATCTCTTGGAGAGTTATCATAATAGTAGTCTAAACCAATTTCACCAATAGCTTTAACTTTTGGTTGTTTTGCTAGTTCTTCCAAAACTTCTAAATCACTTGGATTAAGTTGTGCAACATAATGTGGGTGTATCCCAACCGACGCATAAATATATGGATATTTTTTTGCAAGTTCGATACCATCTTTAATACCCTGCATGTCTGCACCAACATTCATAACATAATCTACACCTTGCTCTTTTATATAGTTCAACAAACTTTCTCTATCTTCATCAAATCTCTCATCATCATAATGAGCATGAGAATCAAAAAATCTCATAATCGTTCCTCCAATTATTTTTTATTTATAACATGCACAAAAAATCAGTAAAGCATACAAGGGGAATGCTCTTTACTGATTTTTGTACTTAAAAGATTATTTGGGGAATGTTATTTTTATAATAACATTGAAATAGTTGATTATAATTCATATCATAATGATAAAAGGGAATAAAATTATAATCTTTTTGATAGTCAAGTTCTTTGTATAATAATATATTCTAAATACTTGATAACAACTTTATTAATTAAATATTTGGAGTTTTTGTAAGTTGCTATGTTTGTATTATACAATTAAAATCGACAAAAAGTCAAGTCTAAATTTCCCCTTTTTTTACCATAGTTTTTGTCATATTTATACAAATTTTTTCCTATCTTTGTCATTAAAGTATTTTCTATTATACTCTAACTTCTCCCTCTCTACCCAACAAATCCTTATTTTGCTGAAGTAGCGGGCTAACAACTTCTTCTAAAAACATGGCAACTTGAAGTTCTGCTGCACCAATAAACAATTTTGCATCTAAAATATTGTGCAATTCGTCAGTAGTCATGTTAAATGTGCCATCTTCAATTATCCTATCTATTAAATCATTGTGCTTTCCTTCTGCTTTAACATTTGCTGAAGCTTCCATAGACAGTTGTCTAATTTTTTCATGTAGCTCTTGTCTATTTCCACCACGTTTAACACCTTCCATCAAAATAACTTCTGTAGCCATAAACGGAAGTTCCGACTGAATTCGACTTGCTATAACTTTAGGGTATACGACAAGACCTGACACAACGTTTAAATACGTTTCAAGCACTGCATCTAACGCCAAAAACGACTCTGCAACTGTAAGACGCTTGTTTGCACTATCATCTAGTGTTCTTTCAAACCATTGTGTTGACGCTGTTATAGCAGAATTTATCGGTTGTGAAATTATAAATCTAGCCAACGATGACATTCTTTCTGTTCTCATAGGATTACGTTTGTACGCCATTGCAGATGAACCAATTTGATTTTTTTCAAATGGTTCTTCAACTTCTTTTAGATGTTGCAATAAACGTAAATCGTTACTAAATTTATATGACGATTGTGCAACTTGACTTAATACGTTCAAAATTCTTGAATCAACTTTTCTTGAGTAAGTTTGACCTGTAACAGCATGAACATCTGTGTAGCCAAGTTTTTTTGCAACAGTTTTGTCAAGTTCACGAACTTTTTCGTAATCATCATTAAACAAGTTCATAAAAGTTGCTTGCGTTCCAGTTGTACCTTTTACACCTCTAAGTTTTTTTGTTGCCAAAATATCATCAATTTCTTCAACGTCCATAACAAGCTCATTTATCCAAAGTGTTGCACGCTTTCCAACTGTTGTAAGCTGCGCTGCTTGAAAATGTGTAAATCCAAGTGTAGGTAAAGCTTTATATTCATCTGCAAATTTTGAAAGTTTATCTATAACGTTAAGAACTTTTGTTCTAATAAGCTCTAGTGCTTCATACATAATGATTAAATCTGTGTTATCACCAACGTAACAACTCGTAGCACCAAGGTGAATTATTGGCATAGCTGACACTGCTTGTTCACCATAAGCGTGAACGTGTGCCATAACATCGTGACGCACTTTTTTCTCCCATTGCTCTGCAACTTCATAGTTAACATCATTTTGATATTGTTTTAACTCTGCTATTTGCTCATCTGTTATATCAAGCCCAAGCTCTTTTTCAGTTTCGGCAAGCGTCACCCATAACTTTCTCCAAGTTGTAAATTTTTTGTCCTCTGAAAATAAATATAACATCTCTTTGCTTGCATATCTACCTTCTAATGGACTTTTATATGAATTTCTCATCTAAAAACCTCCTAAACATTTTTCCTTATAATATCACATTTCATAGCAATATGGCAAATATATACTTTCACTATGTCAATAAATGTAGTATAATACAAGAGAATAATATAGCTAGGAGGATTTTGATATGGTTAGTGCAATAGTAGGTGGAAACTGGGGAGATGAAGGTAAAGGTAAAATTACAGACCTGATGGCTGGAGATGCAGATATTATCGTGCGTTTCCAAGGTGGGGCGAACGCTGGACACACAATAATAAATGAATATGGTAAGTTTGCACTTCATTTATTGCCATCTGGTGTATTTAGAAAAGGGGTAACAAACGTAATTGGTCAAGGTGTTGCAGTAAATTTAGAGCAACTATTTAAAGAACTTGATGGATTACTAGACAGAGGCGTTCCTATGCCAAATATTTTGGTGTCTGACCGTGCTCAAGTTGTTATGCCATATCATGTTTTATTTGATAAATTAGAAGAAGAACGTCTTGGTAAAGACAGCTTTGGTTCAACAAAATCAGGTATCGCACCATTTTATTCAGATAAATACCTAAAAATAGGTGTACAAGTATCTGAAATGTTTGACGATGAAACTCTTATAGCTAGACTTAAAAGAGTTTGCGAAACAAAAAATGAAACTATTAAATCACTATATGGTGGACAAGTAACACTTGAACCTAATCAATTGTTTAACGAACTTGTTGCATATAGAGAACGATTAAAACCTATGGTTACAAACATTGCATACTTTTTGCATGATGCAATAAAAGAAGACAAAAACATTTTGCTTGAGGGGCAACTTGGAGCATTAAAAGATACTGATAATGGAATTTACCCATTTGTTACGTCATCTTCACCTCTTGCTGGGTTTGCAACTGTTGGGGCAAGCGTTCCACCACATGCAATCAAAAAAGTTGTAACTGTTGTTAAAGCATATTCATCAGCAGTTGGTGCTGGTGCATTCGTAAGTGAAATTTTTGATGATGAAGCACATGAACTTCGTATGCGTGGTGGTGACGGTGGCGAATTTGGAGCTACAACTGGGCGTGCAAGACGTATGGGTTGGTTTGACTGTGTTGCGTCAAAATATGGTTGTATGTTGCAAGGCACAACAGACGTTGCCTTTTCGCTAATTGATGTACTTGGATATTTGGACAAAATTCCTGTGTGCGTTGGTTATGAAATTGATGGTGAAGTTACAACTGTGTTCCCGAATACGATAGAGCTTAATCGTGCGAAACCAGTTCTTGAATATGTTGATGGTTGGAAGTGTGACTTACAAGGTATTCGCAAATATGAGGACTTGCCAAAAGAAGCTCAAAACTATGTTGAGTTTGTGGAAAAACATCTTGGTTTCCCAATAACTATGATTTCAAATGGACCAAAAAGAGATGATATAATTATCAGATAATAAAAAGGGGACAGCTACTAGTTGTCCCCTTTGTTTGTTATGCCATTCCTGCTAATTTTTCTGCCTCTTTGATAATATCTGGAGAATATTTTAGCGATAGTTGTTCGCTAGATATGCCCATTTTTAACATGTCTGACAATGTTTTAATTACGCCTTGTTTTTCTCCTATTTTAATCCCTTGTTTCTCTCCTATTTTAATGCCTTGCTTCTCTCCTATTTTAATACCTCGTTTTTGTCCACGTTGTTCAAGCATCTCAACAATTTCTAATTGCGTTTGAAGTTTCATATAAACACTCTGCTACTTAAAATATAAGCAAATATGCTCATATCAAGACTTTTCCTTATTCATCGTGTCTGACTTTGCGATGTTGCTTGCTACCATCATTTGATATAACACTCCAAAGGCGTAAATTCCCGACTAGCCATCGGTACTTTATTATTTATTTGAACTTGGTTATTGTTCTACATAAATAGTACTTGATATGACATATATTGTCAAGTAGCTTCCTCCTTTTTAATTAAGTTAATTTGTTTTAAACATTATATTTGTAGCTTTATGATTATGATTGAACACATAAATGCTAACTATTGATATCCTCCTTTTCCCTAAAGTTAAGTTTGTATAAGTTTTCCAAAATGTTTTCCATATACAGATTATTAGCAACATTTTCACCTGTTAATACAAAATGTAACCATAAAGCTAATTCGGGATTAATTTTATGCAAATGTGGATGAAACTGTATTGTATTTAGGTATATAATCTAACTCAACATCTTCTGGATTAAGTTTAAAATCTATATTTATCGCTCTAAATATAGTATTTGCAAAAGCACACGAATTTTCTATCGGGTTATAATCTCCAACTATTACACCAAATGAAGTTTTAAATGGTATGTCTTTATAAATTAGTTTTGTCAAATCTCTTGGCAGTTTTGACGGATTAGCCTCATGTCGTTTTAATCTGTTTGCTATAAGCTTCTCAAAATTTATAGTCTCAGGGTCAACTCCCCAACCAAAATCTTTATATGTGTGAGCACCTATTTGCTGTTGCATCTTTTTCCCCCTTTGTAAAAATATATAACAATTTTATCATCTATTATATAGCTATTCAATACCATTTTTTTATAATATTACATACAAAAAGAGCTATTCACACCAAAATGTGATAGCCCCTCTATTTTAGTTTAAGTTTTCGTTTTCGTTTCCTCTACTACGCAACATATTAAGTAGTGGATATGCAGATTTCACAACTATTATACTCACAGTTGCAACCAAAGTCCCTTTAAACAAGTTAAAAGGTATAATAGAAAATACAACTAACGTAAACGTATCAGTTATACCTGAATATATAACGTTACCCATTGCAATAATCGCTTCAAGTGGCATAAATTGTGTATACATCGGTATCATTACAAAATAATTTAAAAATGCCCCAACAACCGCCATCATAGCCACACCGCTTGCTATTGCTATTGTTACTGATTTAAGCTCTCTAGTTTTTCGTAGGCAAAAATATAATGGTGTAATATACGCCACTGCAATAACAAAGTTTGCCAACTGCCCAATTGCTGCCGATGATGAGCCAAATAACACTACGTCTAACACATTTTTTAATAGTGCAATAACAAATCCTGCTGCGGGGTGTATCGTCATCATACCTACCACAATTGCCACATCGCTAAAATCTACCGACAAAAACCCTGGAAATAACATCGGCAATGAAAATTTAAATTGCATTAGTATTACTGATAATGCCCCCATCATAGCCATTTTGATAATGTTTTGTGTTGTAAAAAGTTTAGAATTCATAAAATCACTTACCTTTCTGCAACAAAAAAGCAACCCATTCATCTCTAAAGGGGTTGCCACAAACTTATCCTAATAAAATTGATACACAAAAAATGCATCAATAAATAAGCTATCACGCAACTCTTCTACCATCCAGACTATAACTGTCGGTCTTGGAATTACACCAAGTCAATGCATATGCACTCACGGACTTTACCGCCGATCGGGAATTTCACCCTGCCCTGAAGAATTGAATTACTTTTTTGTTCAATTATTATACACCATATATTATATACGATAGGGGCGTATATTGCAACAATTTATTTTATTACTTCGCACCCGCCCATATATGAACGTAGCACTTCTGGAACAACAACGCTTCCATCTTCTTGTTGATAATTTTCAAGTATCGCAGCAACTGTTCGTCCAATAGCAATACCACTACCGTTTAGTGTGTGTACAAATTGTGCTTTGTCTTTGATGTTATTTTTGTATTTAATGTTGGCACGTCTAGCTTGAAAATCTTCAAAGTTTGAACAACTTGAAATCTCAACATATCGCCCATAGCTTGGCATCCACACTTCAATGTCATACGTCATCGCTGAGCTAAATCCCAAATCTCCTGTACAAAGTCTAACAACTCTATATGGTATTTGCAACGCTTTTAACACATTTTCCG
>LNZQ01000195.1 GCA_002007315.1 Epulopiscium sp. Nele67-Bin004 | reverse complement strand
GCGATAAGGGAGGGTCAATAATTTATGCTAAGAGACATAACAATAGGTCAATATTACCCTGTAGACTCAAAAATTCATAGGCTTGACCCTCGTACAAAAATTCTTTTAACGATGATATATATTTTTGAATCTAAATATAGGAGTGACTTTACCATTGTTTAATATTTTTATATTATGGTTTAGTTCTCCTGATGAACCTTTTACGTTACTGATTCCATTTCTGATCATATATTTTGAAACTTCTTTAGCTTTTTTCTCTCTTAACCTTATGTTAAATAATTCTTCAACATCAGCTTTATTAGCTTGATAAACTCTAAGCTTACTCATTTGATCCGCACCATTTTTACTCCAACCAAGTGGCCTTGAACTCATTCTAGCTGAGTATATATGGCTTATATGTCCCTCAGCACTGCACCCAATTACATCTTTATCTTGTAGCCTTATTTGTACACCATCCCAGTTATTTAAAAGATACCTCTTACAGTCAATGATTTCTTTTTGCTTACTTTTAGATTCTGTTACCTGAAGTAATTCATTCATGATTGCTTCAAAAGCTACTTTATTAGACTCTTTTAAATATTCCCATATTTTTGCACTATATTCCTTGTTTTGCTGTGTAGCTTTTCTTATATATTGAGCTATATGAAATTTATCTAGCACAAATTTTTCTTTTGGTAAATAATTCACTCCCTTCTTTATCCAAGCCGCCCCATCCCCACTCAGATATACAGTTTTTAAAGCATCTAAGTCATAATTATTTTTTATATATTCATATACTTCTTCCCATAAACTATTACTGCTATCTATCAACCCCCCTATATAGTAAGCATTAATTAACTCATTTCTCTTTTCTGATACTTGCCTTATCCCCTCATGAACGTATATTAATTTAGGCATAGCACCTTTACCATTTTGTAGGTGTATATGGTCCTCATCTGCTTCTACATATAGTACTTCAACTTGTTTTTTAGTATTTGCAACCACCTCATGTTTTATTACATCTATTGCTTTAATAGTATTCATTACTGTTTGGGCTGAAACTGGAACTAATGTCTCCTGACCGCTTTTTCTATATGACAGATTTGTTGCATGTTCCACAATTTCTATTTTAACCCCTTGGTCTAATCTTTCATGAGGTGTAATATTAAATAATTCATCAACTAAGTATTTATATTCTTTTGAGAGTTTTGACACAAAATAGGTACGACTATACACTACTTCACCCAAAACGGTAATTATACTTTTTGTAGAGTTTCTATGCTCAATATACCATTCTTTTTTTCTAATACTTGACTCTCTTAACTCTTCATCAACCTGTTCAAGTGTTTCTTTAACCAAATTTCTGCCCATCTTATCTGTTAATTTTTTCATATCTCTCGCAAAATCACTTAACTGCATAGAACCATTTAATAATTTTTCACCTAAATTTTCAATTAAAGTAATGACATCGCTTGTAAATTGTTGTATAATAGTTTCCATAAAGAGACCTCCTGTGTATTTTTGTTTCCGTAAAACTATTATACAACATTAAGGTCTCTTTTTTAATTCCTAAATATATTTTTCCTAAAGTAATTTTACGCTATCTACCATCAGCACTTGTGGTGTTAGTATCAAACTATACAGTTGCTCAATTTAAGCTACATACTACTAAGGTAGTAAACAGTTTTCAACAAATAGGATAAATAGAATATTTGTAGATAAATATTCTATTTAACTCTTGACAAAGTAATATTTATCTATATATAATTACCTTTATAAGGAGTTGAGTTAAGTATGTATCATGTACAAAAACAAACGATAAAACCAACTGATAATAGATACGCTAGATTAGATGAATTATGCTTTTTAAGCAAAAATTTATACAATGCAACGTTATATCATATAAGACAGCAATATTTTAAAGATAAAATATATCTAAACTACAACTACATGGATAAATTTTTTAACTCTACTGATAATACAGATTATAGAGCCTTGCCAGCAAAAGTTTCAAAGTTCACCCTACAATTAGTTAATCAAAGTTTTAAGAGCTTTTTTGAGCTGATAAAACTAAAGAAAGCTAAAAAATATGAAAAACCTATAAGAATGCCTAAATATCTACCTAAAAATGGTAGACAGGTAGTGCATTATACTAAACAAGCATTATCTTTTAAAAAAGAAGGGTATGTAAGACTTTCAAAAGAAGATATTGAAATATTTGTAGGTGAACTACCTGTGGAGTTTATTAAAATTGTCCCTAGAGGTAGGCACATAGATATTTGTGTTGGATATAAAATAGATGAAAAAGAATATATAGATAATAATAGATACGCGAGTATCGATTTAGGAGTAAATAACTTAGCTACAATAACAAGTAATGTATTTAGTCCATTTATTATTAATGGAAAGCCACTAAAGAGTATTAATGAAAAATATAGTAATAATATAGCAGATAAGAAATCAAAACTACAAGATAAAAAATATAGTAGTAAAACAATAAATAATATGTACGGAAAACGACAACGCAAAATAAATGATTATTTGCATAAATCAAGTAGATATATAGTGAATTATCTAGTTTCAAATCAAGTAAATACCCTAATAATTGGTTATAACAAAGAGTGGAAACAAAACATTAATTTATCTACAAAAACTAATCGTATTTTTGCCAGTTTACCATTTAATAAATTTATAGAAATACTAACATATAAATGTAAGATTGCAGGAATAAAATTGATTTTGCAAGAAGAATCCTATACCAGTAAATGTAGTTTCTTAGATAACGAAGATATCAATAAACATAAAACATATAAGGGTAAACGGATTACTAGAGGATTATTTAAAACAGGTGAGAGAATTATAAATGCAGATGTAAATGGTAGCTATAATATCCTAAAAAAGGGATTAATTAAACTTACAGCGTGGAATGAAAATATATTTTCTGACTGCGTAAGGGTGAACAGTACACCTAAAGTATATAATTTCTAAATTTAGAAACTTAATAACTTTAAAAGTAAAAAAAATAGTATATTACGATTTATACTATTTTTTACTAACTGTCTCTAGCTTACTTTAAAGTATTTGCCGAAGTTTGTCCAGAATTGACATCTCGTGCCGCAAATGCCTTGGGTAACGATGACGGCAACATAGTGGCTGCACTGGCAAATCTACAGAAGGCTTGCGATGTCGATACTCTTAAGATGAGCGATTTCGGAATCTCTCCCGACCTATTCGAGGAATACGCCGAACACGCCCACGTTGATATGGCCGGCTTATTTACTGTGGATAGAAAAAGCCTATCCCGTGAGGACGTTGTTAATATCTTAAGGGAATCCTATAAGTAGGGGGCCGGAATCGCCTAGACTTACGGCATAGGGCCCATCGCATAAAATTACAAAATAGTTTGAATATCTAGCTACCCTAGAGCTAGTGGAATAAGTTAACCCTGATGCCCTGTTAGCATCTTTAACACAGAGGAAGACTCTCCTTTAAAACATGTTTGACATATTTAAATGTTAATGGCATCAGTTCGTGTTACTGTGAGCTTCTCAGGCACTTTGCTTGTAAGACAGGTCGGTATCAGGTCAGAAATAATTGGACTTTCCATTCAGCATCATTAATTTGGACCATTTTAAACTAAAAATGCGATAAGGGATGAAAAAAATCCTACATATAGAAAAACATCACTGGAAACATTAAAATGAATCACTTCTGTGGCTTGACATACAGACAATAAAATCTCAGATTAAATGTAGAAACATTTGCATTTAACCTCATAATATTTGGTCGGGGATCAGCTTCCATCACGTCACAGTTGACACAGTCAGACCAGACTTGCTCCAACATATCGTTAATGTACACAGGCCCAAAGGGAACTTACAAAGAGCTGCTCTGATTGTTCTCCTTGCTTTTTCAATTTTTGTCTGTCACTTCCCAGCTCGCCAGAGAGGATGAAAAATGGGTTAGAAGAGCAGCAAACAAACACACGCATTGGTCTTGCAGTGTTTGCAAGTTGCACTGGCATGGTCTTTGAGAAAACAACTACCCACAAGCCCTGTGGTGAAGTGTGTGTGGTGTGCCATGTGCAAATATAAGAGGATGTCTGCAGCCTGTTAGCGAGTCCTGCCGAGCACTAAGGCCGGGAAATGAACACGCCGGCTGCAAGTGAAGTGACTGTGATTCAAATAGAGACGAAGCAGCCGCCACTCGACTCAAGCAAAGGCAAAGAGGAAAGAGTCAAAGGTGCTACAGAAGGCCGAAAATGAGCTCTTACATAAGCAATTTCATCCTGTTCTCTGTAAGACCCACCCCTTTCTGCACACACACACACACACACACACACACACAGACGTA
>LNZQ01000194.1 GCA_002007315.1 Epulopiscium sp. Nele67-Bin004 | reverse complement strand
CTTATCAATTCAATATGATGATGTAAACAAAGTAGCAACATTCACAAATACACCAGTGAGCAGATAATTAGAATTACAAAAAACTCAGGGCTTTTGCCTTGAGTTTTTTTGTGCCTAAAACATTTTTTAAGTACTTTTTCACTTGAAATATGACAAAGAAATTGCAATAAATATTACATAAATATTTCTAAAATCAATTTTAATTAATAATTTATCTGTGTCGAACCATTGATATTAAAGTCGTTTGGAAGTACTTATAGGTGTATCCACTACCTTGTTTTTATTACAGCTAAATTACACATGTGTTGATATCATTGACTTTGAAGCCTGGGTAGTATATAATTGTAAATGTAGCAGGGAGCAACCAATACCGAAACAAATATTTAACAAAATGTTGACTAAGTATTAAATGCTAAACTACAATAATATAAAATTTATTCTTTTAATCCTTTTTTAAACGTTAAGGTATCTACAAATAACTTAACACTTACAAACTATGACATTTTATTTACAGACATATACAATATAGGGGGAAATTATAATGAAATTACGTCAAAAATTAGCAATGGTATTAGCAAGTTCAATGATTATGGCAGCAGTTCCAGTAGTAACAATGGCAGATACTAAGACAACAGCAAATGAGTCTTATTACGTTGCAGGTTACACTTATGGATATGGATATACAACAAATAGTACAGATTTAAATTCAGATGCAGTTATTTTAAGCATGTCAAATGACCAAGATTTATGGTATGGAAGTACAAATCTTGATGTAGATGGATTTGTTAACGAAGCTAGTCAACTAGTAGAGTTTACTATTTTTGCAGAAGATAAGTCAGTAGAATTTTCAAGCTCATTATACAGATCAGTAGATGAGAATGCAGTTCCAGCATTTTATGCAGATGGAGTACCAGTATACAAAGATGAAACAGATAGATTAAATGAAAGATATTTCACACTACAAAATGGAGTATACACAGGATTTATTGCAGAAAGTGATAAAGACTATGTAAAAGATTACTTTAACATTAATGGAGCTATTCAAGAGGGAACTTATACATTCAATACTATTAGCGAAGTAGGTCTTAAAGTTGAGACTATTACTGATGCAAGTGGAACTACAGTATATTCTCGTTCAGCTGTTGATGTTGATGCAATCATTAAAGCAATCGAAAGTATTGTTGTTGATGTAGATACTAAAGATATTACAACTTCAGGTGCAATTGTTACAGATGTAGCAACATTATTAGCAAATGCAGATTTTGGAGATGAATTATTAGCAGAATTAGAAGCAGTAGTAGTTGAAGAATTAAACTTAGCAATTGAAGGTGTAGAAGGTGTTACTACAGAAGCAGCACTAAGAATTAACAACAACGGAGACTTTACAATTGTATTATCAGACGGAACTACAGTAAAAGCTTCAGCATATGCAGTAGGTTATGACGCAGTAGAAATTAAACAAGACTTAATGTTATTTAAAGAATTTACAGTAGAGCATGAAACAAGCGAAAGACTATTAGTAACATTAAACCAAAAGTTCTCAGACGGACAAAGCTTAAGATTACCAATAGCATTTAAAGCATTATCAGGTTCACCAATTTTATATGTAAAAGGAGCATATGGAATAACTTCTCAATATGTAACATTATCAGGACTTGACATCTTTAACTACGAAACAAGTATTGAATTAGGTAAAAAAGGAGAATTATCAGTAGATGCAGGAGGAGCTTTAGGAACAATTGAATTCCACGAAAGCGTATCAGGAGCATTTAGAGGAATTTATAACAACCCAGTTGCATCAGGAGAAGCAGGTGTAAACTACCTAATCCAATTAAAAGATTCTAAATTAGAGTGGAACCTATCTACAGGACAAGACTTAAGTGAGTATGTAAACTTACGTGGAGGACTAAGAGGAAATGATGTAACAGTAACAGCTATAGCAGTAGATAGCGAAGAAATGATAATTAACATCAGAGATAACAACGACCAAGGAACATTACCAGGATACGTTGAATTATCAAACCTACCAGTAAAATTAGAAGATAGAAGAACGTATTTAGAACTTGGAGAATTAGAAGTTGCAATTACAGAAGTTGAATTAATAGATACAGATGCACCAACAGCAGAAACAACACATGCAATTGAAGACTTTGAAAATGCACATAGAGCAAGTGCAAGATTTGTATTAGCAGATATAATCCAAGAGCAAGTACTAATTAATGTATTAGAAACAGTAGACCTAATTGCAGGACAAGATGCAAAAACAGCAATGTTTGAATTAAAGCAAGTAGTAGAAGGAGCATTAAATACGGCTGACCCATTCTATATGTCATTAAGCAACGGAAGATTTGCATATGATACAAAATATGGTGTTTCAGGAGGAGAAGCAGCAGATATCGTAATCGAATTTGATGGTAAGAAAATAACAAACGGAGAAGTATACAACGCATTAGGTAAGTGGGTATTTGCACCACAAGGAAACTACAGTAACGAATTAGAATTATATGTAGACGTACTAATTGATTATTTAGTAGAAACAGGATACATTAAAGATGCAGGAGATAAAGAAGAAGTACACGAAGTATTAAACGGAGTAGAATTTGGACTAAAGATTTACTCAAGAATAGGAACAGTAAATGATATCGAAGTTGCAGGGCAATCAAAAGATATGATTTTAACAGTAGATAGTAGAAACTTTGATGAAGACTTAGAACTATTTGTAGGAACAGTAACAAGAGGATTTGAAGTAGAGTTCGTACAAGATAGACTAGAGCTAGGAGTTAAAGAGCAATTTGCAAGCCAATTAGTAATCACAGAAACAGACGAAGAAACATTTAGAGATGGAAGAACAATCTTTATCTCAATCGAAGATGCATCAGTTATTGGAATTAAAGGAGTAACAATCTCGGCAGAAGGAATGGATATCGAAGTACGTAAATCAGGTGGAGGAACAACTTCAGTATCAAACGGATCAACAGCAACTATCCAAACAGAAAATGACTGGATTGAAGTAACAATTGTAAATGAGTCAGTAAACACACCAGGAGTAATCTCAATAGATGCAATTGAGTACAATGTGCCATCAAATGTACCACGTGGAGACTATGACCTATATATCTATGGATCAGCAATAGATTTCCAAGATAAAGGAGTAGAAGGAAACGCATGGAACTCAAATAGACACGTAGAAGTAGAACACTTTGTAAAAGTTGGAAATGACGTATTTGTAGACCAAATCACATCAGAAATCGACTTTAAGAACGCAACAGCAACAATTACAACAGAGCATGGAACAAGAGATGCAGAATTAATGGCAGTACCATTCCTAAGTGAAGCAGGTAGAGCAATGGTAGGAGTTAGAGATTTAGCAACATTCTTTAACATTATAGAAGAGAACATTATGTTTACAGCAGGTGGACACGTAACAATTTGGAACGGAGCAGATGTAATAACATTATCAAATGGTAGTCAAGTAATCTATAAAAATGGACAACCAATTTATATGGATGAAGCAATGAGAATAGTAGATGACCGTGCATTTGCACCAGTAAGCTATATCGCAAGAGCATTAAACTTATCAATTCAATATGATGATGTAAACAAAGTAGCAACATTCACAAATACACCAGTGAGCAGATAATTAGAATTACAAAAAACTCAGGGCTTTTGCCTTGAGTTTTTTTGTGCCTAAAACATTTTTAAGTAATGTGCTAATATTGCTATATTAATTTATTGCCTCAAATGTTAAAGCATTAATAAAGTAATTGCAATTAGAAAGAATATATGCGGGAATCTTTTGTGTTGAACTAATATCTAGATATGATAGTTCAACTTGTGCATTCTCGAAAAAAGTTTCTTTGAGTTGATTAATATAATCAGTTGTAAGTCTACCACCTAAGGAACTAAACACAACATCTTCGTGCCATTCACGTGATACTATATTACATTCGCTGGTAATAGCATCAACTTCTACTTCTATAAAGTTATTTATTACAGGTAATTTGTTCTCAAATCTTAAAAAGGTATACGTATATACATTTGTATTTAAAGTAATTTTACTTGGGATTAATAATAAATTAGAACTGTTTATTCCAAATTCGTTATAAATATTTTCTTGTGCAATTTCTACACAAACACTATACGCAAATGGTAGATTATTTGCAACATCACTTACTAGCCCCATGTTTACTATTTCATTAGTAGTAGATGATACCCCTATAAATGATGTTGGTAAATGGCCATAAATTGCCGTAGCTCTTATATTGCCGTTATCATCCTCATAAAGTTTATACATTGTACCTAAAGTTACATTGTCAAAATACTTTTGGTATGCATCTTGCTCTGAGATATTAATTTTAACATCAGCATATGACCCAAGGTATGTAGGCACACCCAAAAACTCAATTACTTCACAAGTTTCCAGCGATACAGTAACGCTAGCGGCTTTATACGCAACTGGCAACCCGTTTATTATCTCTTCATAATAAAAGGTAATTGTATCCGATGTTCTAGTTGTTGGATATGTAGAGGATGATTGTAATGTAGAGTTATACGTTTGTGAAACATAGTTTATAAATCTATCTGCAACAGTTTTTAGTTGTAAATCAGTATATGCTTTTACAACAATTTCTATTTCTTCTACACTTTCTTCAGGCTCTGTTACATCTACATCATCCTCAAAAATAAGCTCATCTATTTCGAAATCATTAGCAACATATTTATATTTAATTATACGACCGTTTTCTTCTATATCAATAAATATATCTGCCTCAGCAGAAGTATCTACTAAAGAAAATACATTTAAGGAATGTGGAATAGTAGTAACACCTAATTCTTCTAATTGAAGTTCTTCTGATAAACCTAATTTAGCTTTAGCATACTCTCCAGCTTCTTCAATGGTATATAAGCTTGATGCATATATTGTTGGAGAAATAGCTAATAAACCTAGCATAAATATTAATTTTTTCATGATTATAACCTATCAAAACTTGGTTGCTAGTATTGATTTTTCCTTTCGTTATTTTTATTATTATATATGTGGCAACCCACCTTTAAGATTATTTTAATTCATTAAGAACCTTGTTAAATAATTCTACAATTTCTTGATATTCGGTCTCGCTTAAAAATACCTTTTCTTCACCACCATCACGAAATGGGCGCCCCCATTGTAGTTTATCTTTGTGCTTTGGCACAATATGCATATGCAAATGTGGAACTTTATCACCAAAAGTTGCATAGTTAATTTTATCTGGCTGATAAATTTGATCTAACACTTTGGCTGCAAGGCTCATTTCAGCAAAATATCCTTTGTTTTCATCCTCCGTCAACTGAAAGTATTCTGTATAATGTCCATTAAATGCTACGATTAATCTACCTTTATGTTTTTGATCACGATTAAGATAAATAGTAGTATACTTTAACTTACAGATTTCTATCATTAAACTATTTAGTTTATCGCCTTTTTCACAGTAAAAACAATCATTCATTTTAAATTGCTCCTTTCACTTTTGTTAGCTTACCATTAATTATATATTAAAATTATAAAATTTACTAGTTTTAAATTAACATTGGAAAATAAATCCAAAGTAACACAGTTGTTATAAAATTTTATAGAGCTAGGCTTGATGTTATTAAGTATAACAATTTTTAAAAGATTAATTTGATGTTGTGTCTAAATTATAATATTGTTATTTTTAACAAAATTTGATATAATAATCATAATTAATGACTACATGACAAGAATGTCTAGAGAAAGGTGTAAAAAAATGGGAAAAATGGATTTAATCGTAACTGTTTTGTTGATAAGTTTTTTACTTATGCGTACGGATATACAAGCCAGTATATTACAAGAAGATAATATATATCATCAAATTGTTAATACTGACAATATTCTCTTAGCTGACTATGTACCTCCTAATTTAGTAAAACCTAATGTTTTATTTTATAATCAAGGTAATCTTGAACAAAATTATATAGAACAAGAGGCTGCTATTGCTCTGGAAAAAATGTTTAACAGTGCAAAGCAAGAAGGTATTACGTTAGTGGCCGTTAGTGGATATCGAAGTTATGCCCGTCAATTAATGTTATATAATAATGCTATTTCAAATCATGGCATCGATTATAAAGGAGTTGCAATTCCTGGTGCATCCGAGCACCAAATAGGCTTAACTATGGATATTGTTGGGGTAAGCGGGCATTTATTACAACAAAGCTTTGATACTACTCCAGAATGGGAATGGCTTGCGCAAAATGCTCATTTGTTTGGATATATTATGCGTTATCCAGCGGATAAGGAGCATGTAACAGGGATTATATACGAGCCATGGCATTTTAGATATGTTGGTGAAGAATTGGCTACATATTGTTATACAAATAATCTAGCATTAGAGGAAGTAAAAGATTTTGAGGCAAAGGATTTTTATTTTAATGAATTATTTCAAAAATTAGTAACATCACTGAATATAGTAAATTATAATAGTTCACCATTTTATAACATTGATATTGAGTATACTAGTATAAAATTTACTAATAGCGGTTTACAATCATATGTTTTTAGAGTATAATATGACTATAAAATTTTAATATGGAGGCAAAGTATGTTAATAGTTACAACGGACAGCATTGCAGGTAAAGAAATTATAGAAGTTAAAGGTTTTGTTAAAGGCAGTACAATTCGTTCAAAGCATCTAGGTAAAGATATCTCAGCAACTTTTAAAAGCATAGCAGGTGGCGAACTTACGGGCTATAATGAGATGCTAACTGAAGCTCGTCAAATCTCTATTGAACGTATGGTTGAAGATGCTAAATCTCAAGGTGCCAATGCAATAGTAGGACTTAGAATAATGTCATCAACAGTTGTACAAGGTGCAGCTGAAATGTTAGCTTATGGTACAGGGGTTGTTATTGAGTAATGTTTGAGATAGTTTTAGGAATTGGATTTATTATCTTACTTATAGTAAAAATTGTGGAACGCCAAAAAGAAAAAGTAATTGAAGCTCAAAAAGCTGATGAATATAAGAAATATTAAAATATAAAAGCCACTCAATTTTACGAGTGGCTTTTATATTTTAATCTGAAGTTTGCTTTTTTTGTGATTTGATGGCATCTCTTGGAACTAATCTCTTGCACTTAGTACAAAAATAATTTGAAGCGCCACAAGCATTAATTTGTTCAACTTCAACTTCGTTGCAATAGGGGCATTTATATTTTGTCATGGTAATTCTCCTTTCTCTAAAAATATAGTTTACTATACCTTACCTAATTTATAATAGCAAATATTCATAAAAAAGTTCCTTAGGTGCTTTACAAGCTAATTAAATATGGTACAATAATACAATATAAAGACGGCTAAAATTTTAATATTTATGCCCTTATTAGAGCGACATTTTCTGTTAAATAAGTCGTTCTTTTATTTTGTACACAGTCATAAAATTTTAGTACAAAACATGAAAAGGTATAAATATAAAGGTTTTGGGGAACAAAAAGTATAAGAGAGGTGAAAATATGACAAAAGTGGTTGTCGTGGAAGATGAAAAAGCAATTTCAGATATTATTAAATATAATTTGGAAAAAGAAGGCTATGAGGTTCAAGTAGCATATGATGGTGTTAGTGGTCTTGAGCTAATTGAAGAGACAAATCCTGATATCATATTATTAGATATTATGATGCCAAAAATGGATGGATTACAAGTATGCAAAAAGGTACGCCAAACCAAAAATATGCCTATTATTATGCTTACTGCAAAAGCAGAAGAAATTGATAAAGTGGTTGGTCTTGAACTTGGAGCGGATGATTATATAACAAAGCCTTTTGGAATGAGAGAATTAATTGCTAGAGTAAAGGCAAATCTAAGGCGTGGTGTACAAGAAAATGTAGAGGTTTCACCACAAGTATCTAATGAAAATACTTTAGTTGAAGGTGGCCTTACGATTAATCTTGAAAAATATGAAGTTGTTAAACGTGGGAAAGTAATTGAGCTTACTTTAAGAGAGTTTGAGTTATTAAAGTTTTTAGCACTACAAAAGGGTAAAGTATTTTCAAGAGAAACTCTACTAGAAAAGGTATGGGGCTTTGAATATTTTGGAGATGTAAGGACTGTTGATGTTACAGTGAGAAGACTTAGAGAAAAGATAGAGGACGAACCAGCAAAAGCAAGTTATGTTTTAACAAAGCGTGGTGTGGGATACTATTTTAGAGGATAGATAAATATGAGAGTGAGTATCCAATGGAAAATAATAGGGATTTATTTAAGCGTTGTATTAGTGATAATGATTGCTAGTGGTAGCTTTATCATAGTAAAAATTGAAGAGCAATATTTTAAGCGAGTACGTAGTTCTGTTGAGGCTATGGCAACTTCTATTAGAGATATTTTGTGGATTGAGGGACGACTTAATTTTGAAGATGACCGTGATGGCATGATAGATATTCTAAAAAATTTAGTTAATGTAACCGAAGAAATGGACATTTATATATTAGATGGAAATGGGTATGTTCAAATTGCCTTGGGCAAACAATTTACACGTGGTGATTACATTCCTGTCAATCATCCAAATGGTTTTGCTGGTGTGGTAAATGAAACTCTATCAACAGGACTTTCAACCACCACCAAATGGCAATATCTTGGTAGTGGGCGGGGCACATTTCAAGATACCGTAGAGCATGCATTGCCTATTAAAGATAGCAACAACATGCAGGCCATCATATATATAATTTCTGGAACAAATGAAATATATGATAATGTAGATGCCGTCATGAACACGCTAGGACTTGGTACATTATTTGCACTTGCTCTAGCTGGGGCATTAAGTGCAATTTTTTCACGAATGATAACACAGCCTATAAAAGCTCTAACAACAAGTGCCAAACTTCTTGCCGAAGGAGCTTTTCAAAAAATACCAAACCAATCTAATGACGAAATAGGTCAACTTACACAAAGTTTTAATTCAATGGCATTTGAGTTACAAAGAATTATGCTTGACGTATCTAGTGAAAAAAGTAAGCTTGAACGAATACTTGAAAACCTTGCAGATGGAGTGATGGCATTTAATAGACAAGGTGTTTTAATTCATGCCAATTCGGTGTGTTATGATATGTTAGATAAAACACAAATGGATCATAGATTTGATTATATATTTCCTAAATTTGGGCTAGATTTATCTTTTGATAAAATTATTTTACTATAAAATGTTTCATTAACAAAATCCGCCATAGAATTCATATCTGGAATAAAATATGAAACTCCTCCGATATATAAAGCTTCACCTGGTATAAC
>LNZQ01000193.1 GCA_002007315.1 Epulopiscium sp. Nele67-Bin004 | reverse complement strand
GATATCATTGTTAACGCTTGTCCTCTGAGCTCCCCTTTGAAACGCACGCACACACACACACACACACAAGCAGATATGATGTGTGATCAAATGCATTCAGGTGACCGAGCAAGCGACGAGGGGACACACAAACACACACACACACACTCTCCTTAGCATTTCCCCTTCTGCTGTCAAGAGGGTTTGTTCCCACGCTGTAGGGAGTGTGTCTCATGCCCAGTCAGCTGCGTGTGTGTGTGTGTTTGCGTGTGTACTGGGACACTTGAGGCTTTTTCCTTGGGGATTAAACTCGTGTTTTAAGGTCATTGGAGGTTGCACTGCTGGTGGCTTGAGGTCCTCAGGACAGAATTAGCCGGTGCCAGTGTTGTCAAACAGAATGGGTTAGGTTATTTCAAATGCAATATGGTGCACATTAGCTCTTGTCAGCTACTCCATTAAAGTGACCACAGAGCAGATGGCTTTATTCTTCCATCTATTAAAATGCATTTGATATTAGGATTTATAAAGTCTTTATTTTTTAGCTTATCTACAAACTTTTTGTATTGACAAGTTGAAGTTGTATTAACTCTAACAAGCATAAAAACACCACAGTCACATTTTACACTATCCATGTAAATTGGCAGTTGAACTTCATAACCATGAATAGTTTGTGGATTTGATGACAACTTTAACTCATATACAAGTTGCTCATTAGAACCATTTGTTGTTATAAGATACATATCGCTCTTTCCTCTCCCTGTATCCGCTTCTCGAACAGATATTACATCAGGACACCACCAAGATAACGATAAATAAAATAAATATCTTACATAGTTTTCGTGTTTAATTTTGTTATTGTAGTATAAATGCTTAGCGAAACCCTCATTTTCAATTTTATGTCTAAATAAATTACAAGCTTCTATAAAATTTTCAAGAAGACTTTTGTTTATATTGTATGTAGGAAGTTCATTTTTAAACGTTTTTGCTTGTTGTTTTCTTATTTCATCTATATTCACTATAATACTATCAACTACATTTCTTTGTTCATTCAATTCTGAAAGAATATCTATAAGTTTATTATGTATATCATCATTATCACGGGCAAAGGCTTTAATGTTACCAGTTGTTGGTTTTATATTCCCCAAATGTTCGTTAAAACTAGCTCGAACCTCTTCATTAATAGAAATTTGATTTTCTACATAATTTTCATTACTGATTCCAGTCAATAGTTCAGATGGGTAAAACACCAAAGGTTGTTGCTCATAAAAACACACTTTTTTACCATATGTATCTTTATTTGACTTCAAATTGGTAATGCCTAATTCTTGACAAACTCGTTCTGTATAAGCAAAAAATTCTTGTCTTAAAATATAAAACATAAGATCGCTAATTAGATCGCACCCTACACCACGCTGAAATAGGGGTATAACTTGAAAAATATCACCACGAGTACGAAGGTTGGGATTTTTACTTATTAGTGTATTTAGATATTTAAGGCTATCACTTGCCCTTTTACTAGTAAATCCTTTTCCAGTAGGATGTGCTTCAGTATTCCCATGCCCAATATATGTATATGAAGGCTCTGGATAATTAAATTTTTGTAAAGCCGCAATAAATCCCACATTAACTAAGGTATCAAATACACTATTGATTTGTTGAGCGACTTTATCAAATGCATTTTGAAATTCAGGAATGTTATTATATATCAAAAGATTGGGATGTATAAAATAATGATTATCTGTATACCAAAACGCATTAAATACACCTAGATTTTCTAAATCAACTTCTTCACAACCAATAATATCACTAATTTGTAATGAATTATTCATTTTATCACTCCAGTATATATACGACTTTCGTTTATTAACTTTAGAATAGCTATTGCCATATTTAATTATTATAATACAATGAATTTTTACTTATTTATAGATTCTTTACGATTTTTATTTTCCAGCACCTTTTTCATAAATGCACCTTGTCGGCTTTTGGAATATTCTTGTAGTTCTTCATATGTCATTCCATATGTTTTTTCTGATTCTATAATTCTATTTGCTCTAATTTCTTCTACATTCATTTTATTTTACTTTTGATTTGTCTTTTTGCTTTTTATTTTCAAGGGCTTGTTGCATAAATTCGCCGCCTTTAGACTTTGAATATTCCAAAAGCTCTTCTAAAGACATATTTATAGTACGTTTTGATTCTTCAATACGCATTGCTCTAATTTCTTCTACATTCATTTATCTCTCCTCATATAAAAATTCTGTGGGCGGGTATATTTTTACTTCTCTATATCCTTTAACCATATTAACAGAATTTACTTTTTTCATAGTATTGATATTTGCCATGTGTTTAAAATTCCATGAAGTTATATAGTCGCACTCATAAATACTGGCTAGTGCAATATGTCTGCAATCTGTATAACTCTTATCTGTTAATATAGCAGTCGTTATATATTCGTTTGCGAGTTGTAAACTTTCTTGTGTATCTAGAACAAAATTATAATCAATCTCACTAATATAATTTAATAGCTTCTTTCTTTTTATATCTATACAAGCATTCAACTCTTCAAATACAATATTTGAAATATAGACATCATATAAACCTGTTTTCAGCAACTCCCAAAATATATGAGTCTCTTTCATCTTCTCTGGACTGTCTTGTTGATCCAAATAACTTATCACAGAAGTGTCAAGATATATCTTTTCTTTTCTCAATTTCATCTCCAAATATATATCATCTTAATTATAATACATTATGCAGATTTTTTCAAGTCTATGTTTTGATAACCTGTAAAATGATTGACAAAGTCTAGTATAAATAGTATAATTAAGGTATATTACAGCAGTCAGTCAAAAAGTCAGTTACCAAAAATATATGACTGTGGAAATATCTATATTCATTACGACTTTAGTCGTAGCTCTCTCTCTGTAGAATTAGGAAATTTAGAGGTAGGATATACCAATAAATTACCTTTTTTACTTATTAACTGTCAACAAAATGGCAACAAACTGTCAACAAAAATCTTTCGCAATTCTATAGAAACTCTTAAAAGGAGTATCTAAGTATGGGATTGTATCAACGCAGTAACGGGGTTTATTATTTGTCTTTTTCAATGGACAATAAACGTTACCAAAAATCACTAAATACCAAAAACAAACACCTAGCCGATGAGCTTTACAGCATATTTCTAAAAGAAAAATTCTTAAAATCCACACTTCTGCAACTGTCAAACACTCAAAACACAGCTCCTCAAGTTATTGAAAAACCAAAACAAGAATCGAAAAGCTTCCATTCGCACTATTTGAAGTACCTAGAGCTTTGCGAAAGCAATAATCTGAGTATTCGTACGATTGAGGGTAAGAAATGGGCGTTAAAGCTGTTTAAACAGTACAAAATCAACACATATAGCGATATAAATTCTGCAAAACTCGATAAATTTTGGCAATGGGCAAAGACAAAGTACAAAGATGACAGTATAAGAAAGCTTGTAGCCTATCTCAAAACATTTCTAAACCACGCCGTAAAGAAAGGTTATTATTCTAGTGCAGACTACCATAAATTGACGTTTCCTAAGCTGACTACAAACGTAAGGGAAGAGGTAATTTCTGTTGAGGACTGGGAGAAGATACAGAGTGCTGTAAAAGATGATTTTGATTTTTTAACATATCTGCGTTTATTGTATAATACGGGATTGCGTCCGTCGGAGGGATTGAATCTGCGTTATGATGAGGTGGATTTTGAAAATTGTTCTATTAAGGTGTATCAGACTAAAACTAAAAGCTACAAAACCGTGTTTATACCTAAGTTGTTAGCCGATGATTTGGCAAAGTTAAAGCATGAGTTTTTATTTATCCGTGATGAGCGTGGTAATGAATACTATTCTAAGAAATTCAGCAAACTCAAAAAAGCTCTTAACCTCAATAAAGACTACACACTATATACATTCCGACACACATTCGCTACAAACCTACTCAACAAGACTAACGATATACACCTAGTGTCTAAAGCATTAGGACACAGTAATATAATGATAACAAGCAAACATTACGCCAATAGAAGTACCAAAGATATACAAGATAGAGTATCGGTACTATGGACGGATAGCTAGTAAGTAGGTATACACTACACTAGATAGAGGTATACACATGTATATAGCATAACCACCCATTAGTATTCTTTGCCGAAAACGAAAAAGCCCACACCCCCTTAGGGGCTTTGGAGTTGGGGCAATGAATACGTTGTATTTATTAAGGTGTGTTTATAGTATGATTTTGACATTAATAAGGGTCATCATCATATATATTAGTATTTTCATAATTGTTATTTTGATTGTTAAATTTTTCACTATCACGCTGTCGTTTATCTAATTCTAATTCAGTATTTTTATCTATAAAGAATTTCAAGGCATCTAAAATAGCTGATTGATTATTATCGGGTAATTTATTCCACAGATTAAAAATCTCTTTGATTTCCTTAGTTGGTATTTTATCAGTTTTATTCTTGGGAAATATATATGCAGGGTTTTTAATAAGTTCAACCGCTGTTGCATTGGTAAACGTTTCTAATGGCTTATAATCATTTGTTACAATAGATGAATATTTTGAAATTGTATTTCTAAAAGAAACTTACTCTCCACTGTCATCAATCAAATTTCAAACTGGGCTTCATTAATATTCTGGAAAATGTGGGAACAGGAAAGAGGAGAGTGACCACTGGAGGAGGAGTCAGAACAGTCGGTTTCTGGGAAAACAGAAGAGACAGAGAGATTTAAAAGCAAATATTTGAATGCATCTGATTAGACGTGGACATAAAGAAGAGGAGAAGTTGGCTTTAAAAAAAGAGAAGACTATTAAATAACTAAAACGCTGTAAGTTTAATTTATATATGAAAACTTTGTCCCCTTCATTTGTCTTTTTACACATTTCTGAGTCATTACACAGAAAATAAAAGCATAAATGTACATTTCAACGTCATTTAACTGTAAAAAAAACAAAACAAAACACAAAACACCTAAACCAGCACTGCACTGAACTGAACTGTGTTTTCCTACATTTATCAGAATTGTTTAAGATGTGACACCAACCTCAGAGTGCAGGTCCTGTAAGATATCTCCCAACAAGTCATCTTTAGAAAGGTCCACGTCTTTCTGTAAGAGACAAAATTACACTTAAAGCAAAAGCATGAAAAATGGAGAGCATCTCAAGTCAGTGTGAGACTGGCAACAGGACATTTGTGATAG
>LNZQ01000192.1 GCA_002007315.1 Epulopiscium sp. Nele67-Bin004 | reverse complement strand
ATTTCGAAATAATTGAACAAACTGCTCAATTGAAACTTACAATAGTGGCTTTACCCGAGGAACGTTCTAATCTTATAGATACACTAGCTATTTATTCTAAAAGAATTAAATAGCTAGTCTCAATATGACAATTGGTTACTCAAAATAACTATTCATCCTGAGGGAAATTCATATTTTCCAGCAGTATCCACAGATTTAAGATAAAGAGATCAGAAAAAATAGCAATTTTAAAAGGCAAAAAATAGCAATTTAAAATCATATATACGACTAAATAAGTAAAAGTTTTAAAGATTTAAAGAAAGTTTTAAAGTTTTAAAGAATTCAACTTGGATAATTTCTATTTATCACTTCCCTGTCACTGTTGAACCCCTGCTAGACATCCCGGATCTTTATTTTAAAATGTGGAATGGATGGGTAACTTAAAGTGTAAGTGAATGTTTTTGTATCTTAGACCCTATTTGGAGGTCGATCCACCAAGAACTAGAAACATGTAAGACCAAAAAATCAAAAATCCCTCTTTGTCTCTCTTCCTGGGTTGTTCTTTGGAAATCCACCCGCGCTTCGACGCATTTGACGTCAGACACGTCAAAGTGCGGCTGGCCCTATCTGCTTGCAAGACTACGACTGAACTCTGTTCTGCTCAAGTGAAAACAGTTTTGGCCCCAGATTATTCTCACTCAGCCTACCCTCTTGGAATGTTAATCAAAAAGTTAATTTCATAATACATATTCCTGTCTTAGTAAGGCCTGAAAGAGTTGATTTACTCCAGCCATCAATCTAAAAATTGGATCTAAAAAGTTGGAAATGTGCTGGAGCTTCTGAACTGAAAGAAAATGCAGACTGTAAAGGTGAATCTGAATGAAGCGGCCACTGTAGATAGAAAAATCTTTGAAAATTCAATTGAGAAAGAGCTTACACACAAACAAAACCCCCAGGCTGGCATTTGGCTAATTGAGTGGATGAAATATCTCTGAGATTAAAAAAACATTGATCCTTAAAGACCAAAACTGCCATGAAGCTGTCAATAACTGATTCGCAACACTGCACACAATGGCCTCACACAACCACAACCGTCAATACCTGTGGCACTGTTTGAGTTTCTGGCTGATTTCTGAGCTTCTGTATTGTGCAAAATCTGTGTCATTGGATGCTGTAGTGTCCAAGAAAGAGCTAATCCATATACAAAAATTATACTTCCCATACGCTGTGCTTTCTCTTTTGGCGCAAAATGCTTTGCTACATCTATGTATCCAAGAACAGCATACAATGGTACAACGGCCCCTGTTGCCCCCGTAAAAATTACAAGTGGCACAGGCCAAAACTTTTTCATCAACTGCCCTTTAATGATACCTCGTCCATCATAAATAGGAACTTCCACCGTGTTTTCATGCCCCCACAACATAACAAGGATACCTTCCACTAAATGCAAAAATCCTATTAACGTTATAAAGTGTGGATACGGAAACTTAAACATCTCCACATTGTATCCAAACACCTCAAACACTTGATTTATAATGTAAGCAAACGGTATCACATATGCAAAACAGCCCCATTTAGGGTTGACGCTTGTTAGTAGCACTGTCAGCGGTATCAAAAACATCATACCCACTGTGAGAGGTATAGTTATTCCACTTACCGACATAATACTACTTAACACAACACCCAACAACGTCCCACGTACAACGTCTTTTATTCCCGTCATTTCCCATTTATCATTTTCTCTTTTGTATATGAAAACAACAAGTATAGCTATCACCAAAAATACCACATCAAATACAACATAATATAAATTTGTAACTATACTCATCGCCAGCTCATATAACATCGACTACCCCCTTTATTGGAGTTCTAGTTCTAACACTTCAATTGCTTTTTGTAGTTGCACATCTTCCTCATACGTCAAATTTGCCACAAACATTAAATCTATAGGCATCTCAATAAAATGGTCTGGCTCAATACCAATACCTTGGATACATATATTTGATGGCGTGTAATACTCTGCCGTTGTAAGCTTTATTGCCGAACCATCTGTTAGTGGCAAAATAGTTTGAACTATACCTTTGCCATACGTTCTAGTTCCAACTAGAGTTGCACGTCCGTGGTCTTTTAGTGCCCCCGAAACAACTTCTGATGCACTCGCACTTTGTTCGTTTACAAGTATCACCATTGGTATGTCGTTATAATCCGACGTCGCCGTAGTTGTCTTGATATCTCCCGAATTGTCTTTTACCGAAACGATAGTTCCTGACGATATAAATTCATCAACTATAACTTCTGCCGAATTTAAAAGCCCCCCTGGGTTGTCTCTAAGGTCAAGGATAAGCCCTCTCATTCCTTGACTGTCAAGGTCATCAAGTGCCGACACCATTTGTGAATACGTAAGTTCTTCAAAACTTCTAAGCTCCACATAACCAATATTGTTTGGCAACATATCGTAGTCAACAGACGGATAAACTACATTTTCACGTGTAATCGTGAAGTCATACGTTTCATTTTCAGACGGTCTATAAATGCTTACGATAACGTCTGTTCCTTCCTTACCTTTAATTAGCTCTGGTGCTAAACTAAAATCATCACCAGTAAGCGGCGTTCCATCTGCTCCAACAATTTTATCTTTAGCCAAAATTCCTGCTTTTTGTGCTGGTGAGCCTTCAAAAACTTCTGTTATCGAAATGCTATTGTCAGTTTTATCTATCGTCATTTGTACTCCGATACCTGCATACACACCACTTGCACTTTCCATAAACGAGCTAAATTCTTTAGCCGTCATATACGCTGTATACGTTTCTCCAATTCCTGCAACATACCCTCTATATATACCTTGTTCCATGTCGTATGAGTTTAGTTCGTTAACATAATATTGCTCAAGCGTATTTTGTATAGTGTCAAGTTTCTTTTCTATAACTTCATCTGTACCAATAAATGCATCAACTCCAAACACAACAACAACCGCCGACACAAATCCAACCAAACCAAATTTTAAAGAATTTTTCATCTTGTCCTCCTTAATATATTACGTTGTCCACCTAATTATTATCACTTACTTTTGAATTTTGTAGTACAAGTTGTAGAGCAGTTTGAAGTTGGTTGTCAAGTTCAAGGTCACTCACACCTTCCGTTACAAGTTTAAGCGTATAATCTATATCCAAATCAACATACACTTCTGCCTCAATAGGACTTGTTCCAATCGGAGTGTCATCTGGCAAAAATAAATGTTGCGTCGATATTAGTAGTGCACTACCGTCTTCAAGTCGCACAAAATCTTGAATGCTTGCCGAACCTGCTGTTTGCGTCCCAACAATCGTGATATAATCGTCTTGCTTTACGGCTGCAACAAGTGCCTCAACAATCCCCGAAGTGCTAGAATTTACAAGCAACACTATGTCTTCGTCCGTTTTCTGGCTAACCGAATTGTAATATGTTGTTTCGCCTTTTCTGTCCACAGAATAAAACATTTCGCCAGTATCTGTTAGTATGTCTGTAAATTCTAAAACTTCATCTAAATCTGCATCACTAACATATCTAAGGTCAATAATCCAACCCGATACCCCTTCCATACTTGCGATACCATCAACAATTATATCAGTTGCACCTTTCTTTAAGTTGTTAAGCTTGATATAGCCAATTTCATCTTCAAGCACCATCGTTGTACATATTTCGCTGTCAAGTTCTTCAACCCATAGCGGTTTATCAAGCGTTTGCCCCTCGTCAATACCAGACATTTTCAAAATAGTGTATGTCACTATGTCGTCACCACTATAAGAAAGTTTGTCATAAATTTTGTCCTCGTTGCTCATCATTGCATAAATCCCATCAATTTGGGTAATTCTATCACCAACAGATATTCCCATAATATCAGCGGGTGAGCCTTCAATAACTTGCGTCACAACTAAATATTGGCTTGTTACGCCCCACGTAAATTTTATACCGACACCTACATATTTGCCGTTGTCACCTGCAATCCAAACTTCGGCTTCTTCTTCTGTCAAATATCTTGTGTCCGAATTGCCAAGTGCCGACACGTAGCCACGGTACAGTCCTTCAATTCTGTCATTGTAATCTGTTTCGTCAAAAAAGTATTGCCACCCAACAACTTGTTCAAGTGTAAATATTTTATTTTTATCGTATTTGCTGTCTTCATACATCAGGTTAGTTATTGCCCCAAAAGCAACAGACCCCCCAAGCACTACTCCAGCCAAACCAGCTACAATTTTTGCAAACATCTTCATAGTTTCCTCCTTAAATAATAATCTATCTTAATATTTTGCCTATGTTCCATTATACCATACTAATTTATTTTTGTAGAAATTTTTTCCCAAATAGTGTATAATAATAGGTGAGGTGATGAATATGCATAAACAACTTAAAGACTTTTACAAAATTGCACTTACTTATTCTTCTAACGCTTTAGAGGGAAATTCTTTAACCGAAATTGAAACTAAGACACTACTTATTGACGGGATAACCGTTGGACACAAAACATTAAGAGAAACATATGAAACTTTGGGGCACGCTAGGGCGTATGAATATATGACAACGCTTTTAGACTCCAGACAAATTACAGAAGACAACATAAAACATCTACACAAGTTGTTTTATTATAATATTGAAGAAAATCAGGCTGGTGTATATCGCAACACCGACAAAATTATTGTTGGCTCGCAATATAAACCAACTGATGCAAAAAACATTTTTAATGACATGAATGATTTATGTATTTGGATTATACAGAACCGAGATAGCTATCATCCGATTGAATTTGCATCGTTGTTGCATCTAAAATTTATGTTTATACATCCGTTTGTTGATGGCAACAGCAGAATAGCAAGGTTACTCATGAATATGAGTTTGATGCAAGATGGGTATTTGCCAGTTATAATTCCACATATGTTACAAGATCAATATATAGAAAGTTTGGATAGGGGATATACAAACCCAGATGAGTTTGTCGCTTTCATAAGGAGAGAATGTGAAACTCAACTTGAAGTAAATAATTTATAAAAAAAGGCTATCGCACCTAAAGTAGATGTGATAGCTTTTTTGTTGCAAGAAAATAACTTTATTATCATGAGCGAAAACCTATCAGTTATCCGAAATATTTTGCAAACTATACAAATAGCCTCTGTTGCCAATTAGTGTGTCAAAATCCCCTTTTTCAACTAGACAGCCGTCTTTTATCACCAAAATTTCATCATACTTTTGTAGCTGTTCTGGGATAATTTTATGCGTGATTACTAACATCGTCAAATCATTTATGCCAAGCAAATCATTTTCTATCTCACTTGATAGTCCAGCATCAAGCGCCGATGTTGCCTCGTCCAATATCATAATAGATGTGTTTTTTATCACTGTCCTAGCAATTGCGATACGTTGTTTTTCGCCCCCTGACAGTTTCGAGCCACCCTCGCCAACTTCTGTGTCTATACCAGTGTTGCTGATAAGCTGAGTAAGTTTTGAGATTTGGGTAGCATTTTGAAGTTCACTCTCACTATACGTTTCATACAAACAAATATTGTTATAAATAGTGCTGTCAAACATAAACACATCTTGATGTATCGTTGATACCAAGCCGTTTAAAGCACTTAACTTTATATCTCTATTGTTTATATTGTCGATGCAAATATTTCCCTCATACGTCGTGTCAAACCCTGTTAGCAGTTTTAATAACGTTGATTTACCACTACCACTTTGACCGATAATAGCATATTTTTTGCCTTTTTTGATTATAAAACTAACGTTTTTCACAACTTGTTTGTCTCCATAACTAAAGCTAACATTGTCAAACCTAATTTCGCTAACGAAGTCTGTTTTGTCAATTCCTTCTTCTTTTTGAGCTGACTCATTAATAATATCCACAACTTTCTTTTTCACTTCTTTAACTGACTTTAAGTCGATTATTTCATACACAAAATCCAACATCGCCATATTGATAGTATCCATCAATTGAATAGATGCCATAAGCACCCCAACCGTTACTTGCCCTTTAACAGCCAAATATGCACCTATTCCCAAACAAGCTAATGTTGTTACATATGTGCCAAATCCTGCTACGACACTTGCCAAAGCGTTTGCGTTTCCATAATCTTGTGCAGCAGTTTCAGTTTCCAAGTTAACTTTTCTAAACTCTTGATTAATATTGTTATGCATATTAAAACTTCTAATAACGTGAAACCCCGTAAAAACATCTTTCACCTTTGCCGTAAATTTGCCAAGTTGATTAGCATGTCGGGTTTTTCTAGCTGTCAACATTTTTTCGGTAAATTTAGGTGTGATTAGTGGTATTGGACTCATAAGTAGCACCATTGCTCCAATTAAAAAGTCTAGCTTAAACAACACATAAACCGAAATCACAAGCTGTATAGTAGTGTGAATAACGCTTATTATACCATCTATATACACGTTATTCACCATTTCCACATCGTTCATTAATATAGAAATATATTCGCCCGAACGCTTGTCGCCAAAAGCAGTTGGACTTCGATGGATTATTTTTTCAAACACGTCTTCTTTAACATTTGTAGCTATATCTTTCAATAAACGATTTTTTGATCTTTTTTTGAAATATTCGGTCACTATCAAGATACATACTATAACAAGTCCCATAACCATCGTCTGAACAAAGTTATTCATATCACGTTCTGTTGCCGTGTCAACTAAATCTTTAGTTATCAGTGCCCACTCTGTACTACAAACTACTACTATTATTGTCAGAATAACGTATCCTAGCAACTTATCTAAATGTCTTATAAAATATTCTCGCATACTTTTCCCCTTTCTTTAGAGGCTAATTATGTCATCAAACTATAAAACAATCCCTGCCTTTCGATTAGTTCATCAAATGTCCCTATTTCTTTTATTTCTCCCTCATCAACAACAATTATTTTGTCTGCAAGTGAAACAACTTCTTTGTTTAGGCGATGAAGTATCATAACTGTTGTTGTATGTTCTTGTTTTAGCAACATAGTTTCGATGTCAAATGCCAACGTGTTATCAAGCTGTGATGTTGACTCATCATAAAACACTATCGGCGTATTTTTTATAAGTGTTCTAGCCAGCGCAAGTCTTTGTTTTTCGCCACCTGATAGAGATGACAAATTTTCATCTATAACAGTGTCAAACCCTTGTGGCAAACCTTTGATAAGCTCCATAATTTGCGTTTCGTGTGCTTTTTCCATAACAAGTTCCTCGGAAACTTCATTATAAGCTGTGATGTTGTTTCTAATTGTGTCGGCAAATATATACGGATTTTGTTTTGTTAGTGTTACGATTTTGTATAAATCTAAGTCAGACATGTTACATATATTAGTATCATCTATTAATATATCGCCCTCATACGGAATTATTTGCGAAATCGTATGTAACAACGTTGATTTACCTGAGCCACTAGCCCCCACAATAATATATTTATTGCCTTTTTCAATTGTAAGACTTACATTTTTCAAAATATGTTTGTCCTCAACTTTTACATTAATATTTTTAAATTCAAGTTTATTGTTAAACTCAACATCACTTGTAACTTGTTTATCATCAAGTTTTTCTAACACGGTATCAATTTTATCAATAATAGATTGTGATGACTTTACTTTTGTTATAGTTGACGTAATAATCGATAACGGATAACTGATAAACACCATAAGTTGCGACGAACTTAAAATTGCACCTGTGTCCAATCTGCCCATTGCAACCATAACACCTGCCATAATAATTGTACCTATATACATTAAATTTCTAAACCAGTCCGACAGACCTGCAATTAAAACTCTATACGTTTCAGACGTTAATTTAGTTGTCGCTAGTTCTTCACTTTTTTGGTCGTGTTTGTTGTTTGCTGATGCCTCGCTGTTGTAAGTTTTAAAAATTTCAAATCCACCGAACAAGTCTTTAACTACGCTGATATATTCTTTGTTTTTTGCCGACTCTTTTTCAACTAAGCCACTTGCTTTTCCACTCATAAAGTATGGAATCACTAGTTGGATAACCCCTAGTAGTAGTATTGCCCCTGCCAAAAGTGAATCAATCGTTATTAGAAAGTATAGCGAAACGCTAAAAGAAATGAATTCATAATAAGTTATACATAGTGTGTCAAAATAGGAAGACTCTAACATTGCAACGTCCGTGAAAAGTATGTTGCTGTAATAAGATGGGTCATTTTTGCTATATTCAATGTATGTGTTGTTGCTTATTGATTTCATTATGTCGCTTTTTAGGTTTAGTGTTGCTGATTTTACTAGTTTACGACGTACCACTTTATATGTACCCGTTAGTGTTACTTCAACGCACAAATACGCAATCGTAACTAATACAACGTTTTTGAACACTTGCATATTTCCCTCAACTGCCGAGTTTAGTATCCACTCGAGGATAAACGCTTGGTAAGTTGTTACGGCTGCTGCGATAGTTGCAATAAGTATAAAAGCTACAGCCAAGGCTTTTGATTTAAATAAATATTTTAACATTGTTGTACCTCCTTGTTGATTATTATATCTCAAAAACAACCACTATACAATGGCATAGTGGCTGTTTTACAGTATCCTTATTAATATTTTATGAAAAATACTACCTAGACTTATTATGACAATCGTCAATTGAATAATTCCTTCTCTTAAAGTTATTCTCTTTAAACCAATATCTTCTTTAGATATATCTTTATACATAACTTTTAATGTTAACATTGGTATAAGACAAAATGATATCCCCATACTAGTATAAACCACTAATAAGCTACTAAATGGACTACTAGAATTAAATAGTAATAGCAATATTAAGCCTATCCTATAATTACATTGCATATAACAGGCACAGTAGATAACAGTACGACACTCATAATTTTATCTTAAAATTTTATCATTGTTATAAATCCTTTTTGTTAAATATTTTAATTCCTATTGTATCACATATAATGTTGTAAAATATATGCATTACAGTGCCTATCAAAAGGAGTGGAATTAAGCGGTCACTACTAGGTGATAATTTAGAAATTTCCGTGATATAGTAAAATGGCGATAAATACTGTACTATTGGAATATATTCCATATACATTAATATTATTAGCGTAAATATAGTTACTAGTATAACTAAATTTTTCTTTACAAAAGTAGAAAGAAATAAGCTATAGCTTATTATTGTAATATAAAATAAATATATAATAATAAACTTAGAAAATAAAAATAAAACTTCATCATACACTATAAACGTGGTTGTTGCTACATCTGGGCGGTGTATTACAAATATATAGTATAAAGCAATAGTAGCTATTGAAAATAATATACAAATTATCGAAAATATTGCTATTAACGAGTATTTTTTTGATAAATATATTTTTTTCCTATCATTTATACGTTGTAAATAATAAGCTATACTTTTATTACTTATTTCCCCAGCTAATGTGTGAGATGTACTTAAAGCTAACATAAAAAAATATAGAAAAATTGCAAATACAAATTCAAACATAGAAACCATAAATTTAAGAGCATACTCTTGAGTCTCTCCATTATAAGTAATAAGGGAGAAATCAAAGTACAGACCTATGCTATAAAACAATGGTATAACTAACATAGTAAATAACATTAATATATCTTTACGTTTTAATAACTTGCTCATTTCGATTTTTAACATACTTACCCCCTATTCATTAAAAAACCTAATTAGACCATCTTCTCTAATAACAATATCGTCTATTATAATTTGATTTTGTATTAAACAGGTGAGTACCTCATTAAGTTTATTTTTATTATTAACTAAAATATTATTTTCACTAAAAACTACATTTTCACTAATTATACTACTTATACAGGTCGGATTAAAATTTGATTGTTGTTTAATATTTATAATGTATTCTTGCTTTTCACAAAAAACATCATCATATATCTTTACTCCCTTGTCAATACATACTATCCTATCACTTAAACTTTGAACTTCTTGTAAATTATGGTCTGAAAAAAGTACTAAAATTCCTTCTTTAGCTTTTTGTTTAATTAAATTTTTAACTAACTCTCTACCCATTGAGTCTAGCCCAACTAAAGGCTCATCCAATATTAGCATATTTGTGCTATTTAAAAGAGCTTGTGCTAATGAAAGTCTTTGTTTCATACCAAATGAAAAACTACCTACATAACTTTTCTTTTGATTTTCCAAGCCCACAATCTGGAGTACATTATCTATCTTTTTATTTATGATTTTAATGTCTTTTATTCCCGAAGCATAGCATAGAAGTTTTAAATTTTCATATGCATTTAAATAATCACAAAAAGTTCCATCTACTAAAAATCCAAAAGTATTTCTAATTTTTGAGTCTGCAGTTAATACCTCACCATTAAATTTTATTTCACCCTCATCTGCCAAAATACTTCCTGATAAGCAATTTAATATAGTAGTTTTCCCTGCTCCATTTTTTCCGATTAGTCCAACAATTTCACCTTTAGCTATATTCATTGAAAAGTCATCAAGTGCTTTTTTGTTTCCATAAGTTTTAGTTATATTATTGATTTCTAACACTTCGCACCTCTTTCCCTACATCTTGATTTTACATAAGATAATAACTATATTTCATTTAGAACTAAGCCCATCGCTTAACTCTAAATACAGTATACAATACCTATTTACAAAATAAAATAGACACCTTCAGGGAACATAATTTTATATATTTCGTTTCCCCAAAAGTGTCTATATACAGATTTTCTAAAAACTGGTATCGTAAGTCTTATCAAAACTTATTTAATACTAATGAGACACTACAATGAAAAACATAAAGAAACTTATACTTTTAACTCTTAGCCTAACAATAATAGCAGGCACTACACTATATAATAACGATTTAAATCCTCATACGCCAATCCCCATTCATGATGATACTAAATCAACTTTTGCATCTCAATAAGAACTTTAACTTTGTTACTGCGAGTTTTATTTCCCTCTATCTCACTTAATGTATAAACTGCTTTCATTATGTCTATATATTTTTTTTGCTCTTTTTTAGTCATAGCTCTATTTTGTACTGTTTCTATCTCTTGTCTAAAATTCCAGCCAATCCCATAAATAGTTGTATCTAAATTTTGCCAAATATTATTTGCAACACCATAATACAAAGTTTCGTATGAGCCACAATTTGACCATTCAAATTTACCTATATTACCATATACACTAGTTATTGTATTAGCATAAAAAATATATCTGGATATTGATAAAATAGTCCAATTTGTTTTCTCAAGATATTTTTCTACCACTTTAAGCCATTTTAGAGCTTCTTCCTGCTTACCCATTTCATCTAAAACCTTCATAATGTTAACAATAAGCTCTAATTCATTAAAATTCAAATGTATTTTATCAGGTTTTTGCAATATATTTTTAATGTTTGCTGTCAGTTCCAATGCCTCTACCAAATAATCATAATATTGCTCGGTAGTTATATTCCCTTTTACCCACTCAACAATTATTTGTTTATGCCCAATGCACTGTATATTGTTGCTATCTGTCATATCAACTTTATTGATAAGTTGCTCAAGTTTTTCTTCCATTTCCAAATAATTTTGCAATGAAAACTCTCTACGTATTTCAAAATCCAAATTAAACGTTTCCAAATCAACATATGGCACTCTATCCACACACAAATCACCAATCAATCCCAATTTTTGTAACAACTCTTTCGTTGTTTGAGGGTGTGGAGTCCGTTTTTTAGTTTCAACTCTAAACACAGTTTGTGTGCTACAAATTCCCTCTGCAAGCTTAGCTTGAGATAGCCCATGCATTGTGCGTCTATCTTTTATTACATCAGCTAAACAGTAAGCATCTTCCCACTTATACAAGTTATACTTAGCATCAAATTTTATCTCAACATCAAGCTTTTTAGCTATCCCATCAATGATGTTATACCAACTTTCAATTTTGTTATACTCATCATCAACTTGCTTAGTTCTTTGCATTGCGT
>LNZQ01000191.1 GCA_002007315.1 Epulopiscium sp. Nele67-Bin004 | reverse complement strand
GAAGGTGCAATAGAAATTCAGCCAAATGGAATTAAAAGCAGGATAATGTGAGATAATAGTTTTGAATAGGAGATGATTATATGAAAAAATTAGCATTAGTTTTCGGAGGAATGGTAGGAGCAGCAGGGTTAAGCTACATGCAAAGTAAAAGAAATAGAAAATGGGTATCTTGTACACCAGAAAAAACAGACGAACTGTAGGGGCGGTCACTGGCCACCCGACACAGACCACCAAATTCGCCCCCAGCCAAAGGGGCTTTTTTTGTACTATTTTGGGAGGTTGTTTCATATACTATTCTAATATATTTCAAGGAGGATAGTTTATGAAAAGGTTGTTAGCAGTTGGCGTTGTTGGTGTTGGATTGTGTATAAGCGGGGTAATCGCACCATACACACATGCACAAGACGCACTAGAAATAGAAGAAGTTGATACTTATGAGGAGTTTTTTACCTCGTATTTGACCGAAAATATATCCCACGTTGTTGACATCCCAGCCTTACTTAATGAAGATTTATCTATAGCTAAAAATGTGGACGGCCCACAGATTTTGATTGTACATACTTATCCTGATGAAATATATAGCGACGGTTCAAGTGTTGTTGACGCTGGCGAAACTTTAACCCAGTTAATACAAGACACGTATAATGTACAAGTTTACCACTACTATAATGAGGGGTATAGCTTGGGCAGAGTTGGAGCGTATGATAGAAGTTCGACTGATATAAAAGATATATTGCAAAAATACCCAACGATAGAAGTTGTAATTGATGTGCAGCTTGATTTGGCGTTTGAACCAAATCCAAATGAATTTGCACAGGTATCATTTGTGAATGGATTAGATACATATGAAAGTGAAAATAAAGGTTATAATGAAAATGTAATAGAAAATTTGGCATTATCAGCACAGCTAAAAACAGCAGATAACTCTGTTGTGGGTCATATATTTGTCAATCCTTATACATATAATTCAGATATTGACGTAAAACTTCTGATTGCAAATTTCGGGACAGATAGAGATGAGATATGGCAAGTGGAAAATTCGCTTGGTATATTTACAGAGAATTTAGGTGAAGTATTAGGTTTAAAATAGGGCGACGGTTATTTCGCCCTACTCAAATACTAAACTAGATTTAAATCCTGCTTACAGCTTATCAATTATATATTTCGTAATGTCGTCGCAACTGCTATGTTCTTTGCTACCAGTTACTTTAACGTTTGTGTGTGCATCTTCCAAAACTGCTATAAGCTTATCTGCTTTTTGGGTAAGCCCGATATGTCTAAGCATAATTTCGGCAGCTTTTATCAAACTTGTTGGATTTGCATATTCCCCACAGCCAGTTTCGATAAGGCGAGGAGCAGACCCGTGTATAGCTTCAAACATAGCGTATTTATCACCGATATTTGCACTTCCAGCCGTACCCATACCCCCTTGGATTTGTGCAGCCTCATCAGTTAATATATCTCCGTACAAGTTTGGTAAAATAAACACTTCAAACTCATGTCTATCAGATGTATCAATCAATTTAGCTGTCATAATATCAATAAACCAATCGTCAGTTTTGATATCTGGATATTCTTTTGCAATTTCGTAGCAAATATCCAAAAACTTTCCGTCCGTAGTTTTCAAAATGTTAGCTTTTGTAACGATAGTAACTCGTTTTTTACCATTTGCTTTAGCATACTCAAATGCAGTGCGGGCAATTCGCTCCACCCCTGGCGTTGTAATAACTCTAAAGTCAAAAGCCAAATCTTCATTGATATTTATTCCTTGGCTACCTAAAACATATGCACCCTCGGTATTTTCTCTAAAAAATATCCAGTCGATATTTTCGTCTTGAACAACAACAGGTCTAACATTCGCATACAAATCAAGTTCACGTCTAAGTGTAACGTTTGCACTTTCGATATTTTGCTCGCCTTTGCTTGGCGTAGTTGTTGGCCCTTTAAGTAGCACGTCGCAAGTTTTAATTTCGGCTAACACATCTACTGGCACTGCAACATTTTGTGCAAGTCTGTTTTCAATAGTCAAGCCGTCAATTTGTTTTAGTACCACTTTGCCAGATGCAATTTCGTCTGCAATTAACACTTTCAATACCGAAATAGTTGCGTCCATTATTATAGGCCCTATCCCGTCCCCAGCACATAAACCTATAACTATTTGTTCTTTTTCAGCAAAGTTTACTACTTCTTTGTTGTTTTTGATACGCTCAACACGTTCAAGTTGTTGTTTTACTAAGTTTAAAAAATGTTGTTCCATATTATTTTCTCCTATCTATTTTCAATTGATACGTAGTCTAATAATTCGATAACGCTCTTGTATGCAGGACGTATAATTTTGCCCTCGTTTACGATTTCTTCCATTCGATGTGCTGTCCAACCCACAATTCTTGCAACAGCAAACAACGGGATAAACAGTTCTTCAGGAATGTTTAACATTGAATACACAAATCCAGAATAAAAGTCTACGTTAGCACACATTTGTTTATTTTGATGTGGCTTAACTTCGTTTAGTATTTCTGGGGCAAGTTCCTCGATTTTTGCATGCAATAGAAATTCATGTTCAAGTTCCTTTTCTATAGCAAGTTGTCTTGCATACTGTTTCAAAACTACAGCTCGAGGGTCAGATACTGTATAAATTGCATGCCCAATTCCATAAATAAGTCCAGAGCGGTCAAATGCTTCTTTGTTAACTATCTTTAACAAATATTCTCTAATTGCTCTATCATCTTCCCAATCTGTAACATTTTCTTTAATGTTATTAAACATTTCCAAAACTTTCAAACTTGCCCCACCATGTCTAGTTCCTTTTAGTGAGCCTAGTGCCGCAGCAACAACAGAATATGTGTCTGTCGTTGCTGATGTTATAAGGTGTGTCGCAAAAGTTGAGTTGTTTCCACCCCCATGCTCAGCGTGAATAATAAGCGATAAGTCTAACAGTGTAGCCTCAAGAGGTGTGTATGACTGGTCAGGTCGCAACATATATAGTATATTTTCGGCAGTTGTTAAGTCTGGTCTTGGTTTATGTATTACCAAGCTCTCGTTTTGATGGTAGTGCAAATAAGCTTGATAAGCGTACACCATAAGTGTTGGAAACGTTGCAATCAACAAAATGCTTTGCTGTAAAACGTTTTTTATAGAGTTGCATTCTGGATTTTCATCAAGCGTATACAATGATAAAACGCTTGTAGCCATTGCGTTTATAACATTTTTGCTAGGGTGATCCAAAATGTTAGATTTCATAAATTTTGGGTCAAGCATACGTTTTTCGCCAAGCAGTTCCTCAAAATATTCAAGTTCTTCTCTATTTGGCAAATGTCCAAACAACAATAAAAATGAAGTTTCTTCAAATCCAAATCTTCTTTCGGCAACTGCCGTTTGAGTCAAATCTTCGATATTAACACCACGATAAGTTAGGCGTCCTGCAACAGGTTTAGGCTTATCTTGGTCAAGTGTGTATGCGTGAACATCTGCAACATGTGTAAGACCAACAAGAACACCTCGACCATCAGCATGACGAAGACCTCTTTTGACATCGTATTCGTCAAATAGAGTTTTATCAAGCTGATTTGCATTAACTATATAGTTAGATAGTATATCTATATTCATAAGAATAACCCTCCTTTGTTATACCAATTTAGTTTTATTGTAGTTAATTAATGAACCTACACAAACTATTTGTTTTTCGTTGTCTGTCATTTCAGAAATATAAAGTTTAATTTCTTTAATTTCATTACCAATTATATAAGCAGTTATGTCAGACATATCCCCATTTTGTAATGTAGACAATATATTTGGCACATAGATGTAATCATTTAGCCCAAATTTTTCGCTCTCGTCTGTCAAAAATGGAACCATACCCCAGTTCATCAAGTTTGAACGATAGCGTTTTGTTGCATATTCAGTTGCGATATTTGCAATTCCACCAAGCACACGTTGGCAAGATGCAGCCTGCTCACGTGCCGAACCGTCCCCAGGTTTGTTTGCATATACAACAGAGCCAAGCCCCGTGTCTAGTGGGTTTATATCTGGTGTGATAGCTTTGATTTTATTAAATACTTCGCATAGTTCTTCGCTAATATTTGTAGGGTCATCTCCTTGTGTGCGAGCTTTTTCAAGTTTGTTAAATTCTTTTGCACGTCCAACGTATTCTGGGTCACGTCTTGAAAGCGTAAACTCGGCTAGTCCTAACGGATTTGAACGATAAGAAGATGTTTCGCCTGATGGAATAAGTTCGTCAGTAGTTGTTACAGCGTCTGTAATAAACGATACAACTTTCATTAATATGTTGTTTGTAAGATGACTCATTTGGGGCCAATCTTTTATGTTTGGACCATATTTAAGCTCTGCAGTTTCGTCCGCTTTATCAAAGCCGTTGTATACACGATTGTTATATACTGTTGGGTCAAATTTGTAGTCACTATAATTTGTTGCTGTAAAAGGGGTGTCTGTTGCAGCTGTCAAAAAACCACCGTTTGCAGCTGTTGCGGCAATACTTCTAGCGTCCATAAGTGCAACTGATGTAATTTGCCCTTTTGATGGGTTTGCACCTTCTCTGTTTGGGAAGTTTCTAGTTGTGTGGCGTATAGATAATGCACCGTTTGATGGTGTATCTCCTGCACCAAAACATGGACCACAAAAAGCACTTCGCACGATAGCCCCTGCTGACATATAATCTGTTAATGCACCATTTTGCGTTAAAGCTATCATAACAGGTTGAGATGATGGGTACACAGAAAGTGAAAATTCGCCATTACCACAGTTTGAGCCAGACATAAGTTTTGCACCTTCCATAATGTTGCTATACGTTCCGCCAGCACAGCCAGCAATAATACCTTGGTCAACTTTTAGCTTACCATCAACGATTTTATCTAATAGATTGACTTCGATTTTACCATTAAATAATTGCTTGCTTTCTTCTTCAACTTTTGTAAGTACTTCTTCTAAGTTATTGTTTAAGTATTCGATTTCATACACGTTGCTAGGGTGGAAAGGTAGTGCAATCATCGGTTTAACTTGATCCATATCAACATAAACCATACCGTCATAGTACGCCACATCTTTTGGGGCAAGCTTTTTGTATTCGTCGCCACGTCCGTGAGCTTTCAAAAATGTATGTGTATCTTCATCAGTTTGCCAAATTGAAGATAAGCAAGTTGTTTCTGTCGTCATAACATCGATACCGTTTCTAAAGTCTGTTTCAAGCTGGGCAACCCCTGGACCAACAAACTCCATAACTTTATTTTTAACAAAGCCAGAATCAAACACTTTGCCTATAATTGCAAGTGCAATATCTTGAGGACCAACGCCATCTCTAGGTTTTCCATCAAGATAAATTGCAACAACGTCTGGATAATTGATATCGTATGTGTCACAAAGTAGTTGTTTAACAAGCTCTCCGCCACCTTCGCCGATAGCCATCGTTCCAAGTGCCCCGTAGCGTGTGTGACTATCAGAACCGATTATCATTTTGCCGCAACCTGCAACCATTTCACGCATATATTGATGTATAACAGCGATGTGTGGAGGAACGTAAATTCCGCCGTATTTTTTTGCTGCCGATAAGCCAAACATGTGGTCATCTTCGTTTATAGTTCCGCCAACCGCACATAAGCTGTTGTGGCAATTTGTTAGAACATATGGTATTGGGAATTTTTTTAAACCGCTTGCTTTTGCTGTTTGTATAATTCCAACAAACGTAATATCATGCGATGTCATAGCGTCAAATTTGATTTGTAGTTTTTCGGTGTCCCCTGATGTATTGTGTGATTGTAATATGTCGTATGTTATTGTGCCTTTTCTGCCGTCTTCAATAGATAAATTTTGGGGAGTGTCTACAATTTTAGTACCATCTACTAAGAAAACGCCTGTGTCGTAAATTTTTATCATAACTTTACCTCCTGAATATTTTCTAAAAATACAAAATAATTATACACTATTACATATATGATATGCAACTAAATATTTTATTCCAATATGTAGCATACTATTGTATAATAGATAAAAATAGATTTAGGAGGAAATTTTATGAAATTCAATGAATTTGAGTACAGTCGCCCAAACTTTGATGAGTTTAAAGGGGCTATAGCCAATCTTGTTGCTGAAATGGAAAGCTCGCCAGTTGCTAGAGCACAAATTTCGGTTATTAAGCGCATTCACAAAGAGGTGTCAACAGTTGAAACTATGCAACGACTAGCAAGCATTAGGTATAGCATCAACACAAAAGATGAATTTTATAGTGCAGAAAGCGATTATTGGGACGAGTATTCTCCTCTTTATGAAGAAATAACGCAGTCATTTGATAGAGCGTTAGTTAATTCTAAATTTAGAGATGAACTTGAGCAAGAGTTCGGCAGACAATACTTCAAGCTTACAGAAAACAACTTGAAAGCGTTTTCGCCAGACGTTATCACAGAGTGTCAAGAGGAAAACAAGCTTACAACAGAATATTCAAAACTTATTGCATCAGCGTCAATTGAATATAACGGTGAAACTTACAATTTATCGGGGCTTGGGCCTTTCAAGTTATCTCCAGATAGACAAGTTAGAAAAGAAGCGAATGCTTTATTCACTAACTTTTTTAGAGATAACAAAGAAAAGTTTGAAGAAATCTATGACAAGCTTGTTAAAATTCGTCACCAAAAAGCTGTTAAACTTGGGTTTAACAACTATGTTGAGTTTGGTTATGTGAATATGCAACGTACAGACTACAACAAAGATATGGTTGCCGAATTTAGAAAGCAAGTTAAAGAATATATCGTTCCTGTGGCGGCAAAGTTATACGAGCGTCAAAAAGAGCGTCTAGGTTATGACGAGATGCACTATTATGATGAGTCGTTTGAATTTTTGTCTGGAAATGCAAAGCCACATGGAGATGCAGAATTTGTTCTTGAATGTGGGACAAAAATGTATAACGAGCTTTCGGAAGAAACAGCAGAGTTTTTTAGCTTTATGGTGGAAAGTGAACTTCTTGACTTGGAAACAAAACCAGGAAAACAAGCAGGAGGGTATTGCACGTTTTTGGCTGACTTTGGAGCACCTTTTATATTTTCAAACTTCAATGGGACAGCAGGAGACGTTGATGTGCTAACGCATGAGGCGGGGCACGCATTCCAAGTGTATAGTTCACGCCATCTTGGTATAAGCAGTCTTATGTTTCCAACGCATGAAAGTTGTGAAATTCATTCTATGGCAATGGAGTTTATAACTTGGCCTTGGATGGATTTGTTTTTTGAAGATGAAACTGAAAAATATAAGTTTACACATCTAAGCGGGGCAATTAAGTTTATTCCTTATGGAATTATCGTTGATGCGTTCCAACACTTTGTGTATGAAAATCCAGATGCGACTCCAAAAGAGAGAAACGACCACTGGAGAGAGCTTGAAAAAGAATATTTGCCATATGGAAACTATGCTGAAAGTGACTTTTTGGAAGAAGGCTGCTGGTGGTTTAGACAAGGGCATATTTTCTCATCACCTTTCTATTATATAGATTATACGCTTGCTGAAATTTGTGCATTGCAATTTTGGAAAAAGATGAACCATGACCGTGAAGAAGGCTGGGAAGATTATCTTGAGATTTGCAAAGTTGGGGGAACTATGTCTTTCCTTGAGATTGTGAAAATTGGTAATTTGATATCGCCGTTTGAAAAAGGTTGTGTGGCAAGTATTATCGGAGATATTACGGAGTATTTGGATAAAGTTGACGATAAAGTGTTATAAAAATTTAGTGTAAATGTTTACAATAGCCCCAAATGTGGGTATAATAAAAGAAAGCACCAGTACTCGAATACTGATGCTCTCCCTAAATGTTTTATGTTTGGGGCTATGAAAACTAATGTTTAAAAATAATTAAGAACGGTTCTTTTTACGAGGTGAGCCGTTCTTTTGTTTTGTACGGATTTTAAACTTGAAAGACTCTTTAGAACCTTTAAGTTCAATATCAGAAATAAAAATATCTCCTTTAAGACAGTTAATAATAACAACAAAAGCTATTAATACGCTTATCATCTGTACATCACTCATCATAGCACCCCCTTTCGGATACGCAATAACATTGCATAGCCCGCAGGAGGATAACATTTTAAAAACCCCCGCACCTCACCAAGTGCGGATAACAAAAATATTATAACATAAAGTAAAAGTTTGTACTATAAAAAAATATATATAAAATGTTTACAATAGCCCCAAATGTGGGTATAATAAAAGAAAGCACCAGTACTGTAATACTGATGCTCTCCCTAAATGTTTTATGTTTGGGGCTATGCGATTAATTATATAAAATAATTAAGAACGGTCATTTTTGCGTGGTGAGCCGTTCTTTTGTTTTGTACTGATTTTTACCTTAAAGGATTTAGCAGATGCTTTTATCTCAAAAATAGAAATAAAAGTATCGCTTTTTTTAAAACATATAACAACAAAAGCTATTAATACGCTTATCATCTGTACATCACTCATCATAGCACCCCCTTTCGGATATGCAACAAAAATTGCATAGCCAGCAGGAGGATAACATTTTAAAAACCCCCGCACCTCACCAAGTGCGGATAACAAAAATATTATAACATAAAGTGTAAGTTTGTACTATAAATAATTATTCTAAGCTACGTAACTTAACCATTTTAGCTGCAGCCCGTCTACGATTATCGTCCATATGTGCATAATGTTTTTTTGTCGTATTAACATCTTTATGTCCGAGCACATCAGCCACCAGATATATATCCCCAGTTTCATTATACAGCTGTGTTCCATAAGTTGACCTAAGCTTATGTGGCGTAATAGTCTTTAAGCTAGTAACTAAACTGCTATATTTTTTAACGACATTTTGAACACTTCTAACAGACAACCTCTTTAGTTGTAGCGATAAAAAAAGCGGTGTATCATCATCTTTACATACTAATGTTTTGCGAATGTTTATATATTCAAGCAAAGCCGTTTCGACCTCATCGCCAAAATATACAATGCTTTCATCGCCACCTTTACGAGTAATTTTTATACCATTATAATTAAAATCCACATCTTCAATGTTAAGCCCAACACATTCAGAAACCCTAATCCCTGTTCCGAGCATAAGCGAAATTAACGCCAAGTCTCGCTGTTTTGTGTACTCATGATATTTTTTTTGTCTTTCAGTCAACTTATTTCCTGATTCAACCTCGTCAAGCAACATAACAATTTCTTCAATCTCAAGTTTAACTATATTTTTATGTGTAATTTTAGGTATGTCAATAAGTAAAGTTGGATTTTTTTGTATAAGTTGATGTTTATAAAAATATTTATACATAGTTTTAAGGGAAGCAAGTTTGCGAGCCTTGCCTTTATTACTATTTTTAATAGTATGCACATTTCCATCATTATCAACTTTTTCATAGTATGACAAATACTCCAAAAATTCTTCAAGTTCTCTTGTGGTAACGTCGCCTAACATTTCAAGCGATACATCTTTTAGGTCGTCAAACTTATATTCAAAAAATAGTCTCAAATCATACATATACTCAAGCCTTGTATTAATGCTAGTTGTGGGCTCAATCCCACGCACAAAGTCTGCCATATAAGACGGCAACATATCTAAAATCTTTTTAATTTGCGCTAGTTGTTTTTTGTTTATTTTGTCATTATAACTAGACAATTGCATCACCCCTAATATTTTTGTACCTATTATATCATAAAAAATATGGTAATTCGTCGTAAAAGCGTTGCAACTTAAAAAAATATATGATATACTTCCATAGTAAACGGCCATTCCGCTGTTCATCAACAAGGTGATTAAGAATGTCTTAGAGAAAAGGAGAATACTAAACATGAAAAACGCAATTATTCAAGAAATTGAAAATGAACAATTAAAACCAGAAGCAGAAATTACACCTTTTAAAGTTGGTGATTCTATTCGTGTTTATGCAAGAATTAAAGAAGGACAAAGAGAACGTGTACAAATGTTCGAAGGTGTTGTT
>LNZQ01000190.1 GCA_002007315.1 Epulopiscium sp. Nele67-Bin004 | reverse complement strand
ATTCCCCACTGCTGCCTCCCGTAGGAGTCTGGGCCGTGTCTCAGTCCCAGTGTGGCCGTTCACCCTCTCAGGCCGGCTATGGATCGTCGCCTTGGTGAGCTGTTATCTCACCAACTAGCTAATCCAACGCGGGTCTATCCTGTGCCGATAAATCTTTTCTAACTGTATCATGCGATACTGTTAGCTTATGCGGTATTAGCGTTTGTTTCCAAACGTTATTCCCCTGCACAGGGCAAGTTACCCACGCGTTACTCACCCGTCCGCCACTAACTACCGAAGTAGTCCGTTCGACTTGCATGTGTTAAGCACGCCGCCAGCGTTCATCCTGAGCCAGGATCAAACTCTCATTAAAAAAGTTTGTCATCTGACATTACTTTAGTACTATTTGTACTCATTTTTTGTTGCTATAAATAACAACTGAATCGACTGGTCTTAATTCTTGATACTATTCTATTTTCAATGTTCATAACTTCTTTACTTGTCCGCTTGTTGTTGCTGACTCGTATAATATTACACTATACATTTACATATGTCAACACCTTTTTTCAACTTTTTTCACTTTTATTTTAAACTTTTTCAATTAGGGGTTTCACCTTCTATTATATGCATACAAAAAAATAGCAATCAAGCCTTATTTTTACTTGATTGCTACTAAGTTTTTCACTTGAACTTGTCTTTATACAACGGCACTATGTTTTCTTTTGGGTCTAAAATTGCGAATATAACTGTTTCAAATATGTCTTTAAAATCCGTGTCAAACAATTTTCGCCAATTACTAACCACATCATTGTTGTCGTTTTTAAAAACCCCACAACCATATGCTCCAAGTATAATTGTTGTATTCCCTTGTTTGGCAAATGCCAACAAAACTTTATGCATACGTTGATACATTGTTCTTGCTGCGTCCTTTAAACTCTCTTTTTTTGCAACAACTTGTCCCATATTAACGGCTGGCATTGTTAAAACCGATGCAGTTACAGGTTTCGCTATCAATTCAGCGTTGTCATCTCTAAAAAATACAACGTCTGGCGAATATATTGCATGCTCTGTATAACACATTGATTTGCATCTTTTATTTTCATTATAGTAAGTGGGACATTTTAATTGTGTGCTATAGAGTCCACTACTAAACGCCAAACTTTCCTCTTGTGCCATACTGCCATTTAAAAAACCTCCACCAGCATTTTTCGCACTTGCAAAATTAAGCACGCCTAGATTTTCACTATCTTTATGCTTTAAAATAGCTGATACAGTTCCACAGTTTTCTACTGTAAATCTTGTTGAAGTTTTTTTTAGTTGGAATTTCAAACGTTTCCCATTCGCTTGGTGATATCAAAAAAGTGTTTTCTTCTGATTTGGTTTGTAGGTCCAAAATGCTTATCTCTTTATTACCTACTTTATATAAGCCTGTTTTTTGTATTGTTAATGTCTGCTGTGCTAACGCTTTTCTTTCTTCTCTATTCACACTTATCACCTCGACATTTTTATTAGTGAGCTTGAGTCAATTGGCTAACTCGACTCATAATTGTTGCAATTTCTGCTCTTGTTGCTGTGCCTTGTGGTTCAAGTTTGTTGCCTTCGTTCGTATTTTTTCCATTCATGACATTTGCACCAACTGCCCATTGCATAGCTGTTTTTGCCCACGGTGATACATCATCTACATCTATAAACATTGACATGTCACCTAGATTTGATGTATCTTTTCCACTATATATTGCATAGTTAAAAATAATATAAACCATTTCTTCACGTGTTATAGAATCACTTGGTCTAAACTCTTTATTATCTTCTGGGTGAATATATATATACTGCTCAACTGCCCAATTTATAGCCTGTTCATACCATGCTCCTGCAACCAAATCCGAAAATCCACTGCTTTGAAGTGCTTGAACATCTCCAAAATCACGTTGCACCATTACCATAAACATTGCTCTTGTTGTATCTTGACTTGGACAAAACATGTCCTCTGTAATCCCATTCATTATACCACGTTCATACATTTCCATTACACTATCGTAATACCATGCACCTTCAACCACATCAGCAAAAGGGTTGTCCATAGTTACCACAAAAGGTTGTGGTTGTAACGTTTGTTGTTCAGTCATTTCTTCTAATAATTCTTCATCTGAGGTTTCTTCTTTTATATCTTCTGTTTCTTCGTGGGTTTCTTCTTCATCTTCTTCTATAGTTAATAGTTCTTCAAGTTCATCTTCACCAATCAAGTCTTGTAGCGCTTGTTGGTCTTGTTGTGATAAAGCGTCAAGTTCAGCAATCATACTCATCGCTAAGTCATTAGCTAATAAATTGCTTAATTCTTCATTATCAAGCTGTCCGTCATTATTTGTATCAAACTGATCAATCAACACTTGGGTAAATACTCCACCTGTCAATCCTAGTGTATTAGTTACAAACATTTGGCTAACAAAACAAACTCCGATAGTTAAAGTCGCTAATAATTTTTTATTCATAAAACTGCACCCCCTATATTTAGTATACATGTATGTTAATACTACTTGTCCTATATATATATTTATATTATCACAATATTATACATATGTAAATAAAAAGAGGTCATCACCCCTCCACTGGTGACGACCTCTTTTTGCTATATAATAAACTCAATAGCTCCGTTGTTTACTTGCATATCAAGACCTAAAGCGATTGCTAAAAATCTTGCTGACACACAAGTTCTTCCTTCTATCGAGACAACATTTTCATTCATTACTACATCAATTCCATTGATATTCATAATATTGCTACCAATTTCTAAAACAATATTTGTATTTCCAGTTGAAATCGTAATTTGTTTGTTTTCAAATGATAGGGCATCACTTGGTAATCCTAATGCCGTAACAATATCTCTTACTCCTACCATCACATTTCCCGCATCTGTCATATACGTATTTGCTACTGTAATTACAGTTGGCTGTGTTACTGTTTCAACTACTTCTTGTACTTCTTCTACTACCACCTCTTTAATTTCTGGTTGTGGTGTTTGAACAATTTGTGGTGCAACATAAGTTTCTCTAACTACACTTGCAAAGTTTTCAACTACAATTACATCTTTCATTGCATCAGTAAAATCAGTTGCATTAAAAGCAAGTCCAGTATTTTTATTTGATATAGAGTTCCCCCCAATGTTTACACTATAATTTCCAAGTGGAGCATTTTGCCCAACTGTAAATTCTATATCAGATATTATAATATTTCCTGCCGCTGCTGACTCTCTTATTACGTCAATAACAATGTAATCTCCCACAATTTTAGACTCAACTACAAGTCCGTTTGTCCCTTCAACTTTAACGTTTTCAATTCTTATATCATTTGCTGATGCACTAGCAATTTCAACAATAATTTGACCATCTTTTTCTAATACGTCTTTTTCTGTTTCAGAAATTACGATTTGACCGCCAACTTGTCCTCTATATCCTGCTTGTAACTGTGCATTAATTGAGCTTACGTTTAGAGTATTTTTGATTTTTCCAAGCTCTAACAATAAATCTTGTTTAAATCCTCTACTTTCAGCCAAAATTTCTATAGTTCCAGTTTCATTTACTCCTGATAACAATTCAAGTTCAACAACTATTTCATTTGCGATACTTTTGTCAAAATCTCTTGTCATCTCCGCAACGATTTCATATATTTCACCATGGTTATTTTTGCTCGCAGAAAAATGTACCCCATCAATAACTTTATCTTCAAAATTTATAATATCTGCACCACTAACTGTGAAAAATATATCTAAATTGTTGTCTAAACTTCCTGCTACTGTTTCGTTAAGCGAAAACTGAACTGTATTCGACGCTCCCCCTGCTGTCACAACTAGATTTCTTGGACTTTCCAAACCTAGATATACTTCATATTCAGTTACTTGTGAAACTACACCTCTAGAACTTATATCATTAATAGCTACTAAAAGCTCAACTTCACTACACAATACACCCGCTTTTCTATTTTCAGCTCTAACAGGTAGATTTTTTATGCTAATTTCACCTTTAATTCCATTGTCATTTAATGCTGGAACTTCAAGAATAATCTGTTGGTTGTTTGGCGAAACATAAGTTACTTCTGCAAATTGTCTTAAACCTGCAAAACCTTCTTTTCCCGTAAATTCAATTTGATTGCCAACAGCAAGGTCAAAAATTAGACCTGAGTTTGTAGCAAGGTCAATAACAACTTGAGTTGTCTCATTTAACGCTCCTACAATTACTTCTTCTATAATAATTTCCCCTAAAGTCCCATCTCCTTCGATCGGAATATTTTTTTGCTCACCAAATGCTATTTTTATATTTTCATGTGATATTGAATTTTTTGAGATATTTATAGTTTGCGAACTAATTCCCCCATTACCAATGATATCAAGTTTTGGATTCGAACCCGTTACTTCAAGATATACTGGCACTGCAAACATTTTATCCTCATCTATATTTAAAACTCGCACTCTTAGCGTGGTATCATCAAGGCGTTCCACCTCAACTGTTTCTAAGTGTGAAGTTGTTGTTGTTCCTTCAATACTTGGATATAACAAGTCATCAAAAGATACATCTGTACCTTTAATTAAAAACTGTTCTTCTTTATATTGTAAAGTTGTTTCTACAAATATATTTAAAGCCTTGATTTCATCAACACTATCTAATATTATATTTCCTTCAAAATCTTTATCATATCCTAAAGTTGACCCTATAATAATGTTTGGCATATCTATAATTGCATTTGATGCTGCCATAGTCACTGCTGGAATTGCTCCAAAAACCATAACTGTACTTAATGCGATAGCTAATTTATTCATTAATTTCATAGAAATCCTCCTTAGACGTGTGTATAAGTATGAGTAAATTATTTTGCCTTATTTTTGCCTTATATTTGATATAGAGTTTATATTTTTTAATATTTGACCGCGGTTGTTTTAATATTTAATGTTTTTTGTTTATGCTGTCCCTCAACATATTCATAGTATATATCAAGGCAGATAGAAAAGCAATAGATAACGGCATTTTGTAATATTAGAGTAATCTTGTAATATTAGCTTAATATTCACGCCACAATAAATAAGGGGATAGCCGTTGGCTGCCCCCTATTTTACCTTTTGTAGCCTTGCAAACTTAACACTTAGCTTTCTTGTTTGCCCACTATCAAATTCAATTGTTGCAAATACATCATCTGAAGTTTTCGATAACTCAGTTACTGTTCCACGCCCAAACATTCTATGTTTAACAACATCACCCATATTAATGTCAGACTCATACGGTGGTACGTTTTCAATTTTTTGTCTTGGCTTTGAAAATTGTTGTTTATACTGTTGCTTGAATTCATATTCTGGTTGATACGATTTTCGTTTATTAACTTCTCTGTTTGTGATTTCAGTTGGTATTTCATTTATAAAGCGTGATGGTGTGTTTATTTTTGTTTGCCCATACACCATTCTTTCAGTTGCATATGTTAAATACAATTTTTCCATTGCCCGTGTTATCCCAACATATGCAAGGCGACGCTCCTCCTCAAGCTTTGTGTCATCATATTCTTCATCTTTAATGCTCATATAACTAGGGAATAGCCCTTCCTCAAGCCCCGTCAAAAATACAACTGGAAACTCAAGCCCTTTTGCACTATGGAGAGTCATCAAAACTATTGAATTACTATTTTCGTCATAGTTATCAACATCTGCAACAAGAGCAATTTCTTCTAAAAACTGGTCAAGCGTAGGTTCTTCTGCTGCCTGCATATATGTTTGTGCTTTTGAAACAAGCTCCTCAATATTTTTAATTCTGTCTTGCGGGTCTTCATCATCATAATTTTTGATATAATCTAAATATCCTACTTTTTCTATAAGTATATCAACTAAGTGACGAACGTCATCTTTTGTTTCTCTAAGTGCCTCAATTGTTGAAACAAACTCTCTAATTTTTTGTGCTGCTGCTCCAGATACAATATTATTTTGTATGCTATCGCTTGCCGCCTCAAAAAAGTTCAGTCCATTTTGTATCCCATGAAGTTCTATTTTGCTTATAGTTGCCGCCCCAATTCCACGCTTTGGCACGTTAATTATACGTTTTAGTGCAATATCATCTTTGCCGTTCGCAATCACTCTCAAATATGCAAGCAAATCTTTGATTTCTTTACGCTCATAAAACCTTACACCGCCAAGAAGTCTATACGGGATAGAATGTGCAATCATTTTTTCTTCTAATGCACGTGACTGGGCATTTGTTCTATACAATATCGCAAAATCTTTGTAGTCGTATGTGCCCGACTCGATAAGCCAAACAATTTTGTCAGCAACGGCAACTGCTTCTTTATATTCATTGTCAAGCTCCATTATATAAATTGGATCACCTTTTTCTTTTGCAGTCCAAAGTGCTTTGTGCTTTCGGTTTCTGTTGTTAGCTACAACTTTGTTTGCAGCATCAAGTATATTTTTTGTTGAGCGATAGTTTTCTTCAAGCTTAATCGTCATAACGTCATCAAAATCTTTTTCAAAGCCAAGAATGTTTTTTATATCTGCCCCACGCCAACCGTATATACTTTGGTCATCATCTCCAACAACGCATAAGTTTTGATACAATCCAGCCAACATTTGCACAAGCTTATATTGCACCATGTTTGTATCTTGATATTCATCAACCAAAATATATTTAAACTTTCGTTGGTAATAATCCAAGACTTGTGGTTGAGTTTGCAACAAAATACAAACGTTTACTAACAAATCATCAAAATCCATCGCATTAAGATTAAACAACCTATCTTGATAACGGTCATAAATATCTGCGATAACGTACTCTCTAAACTCTGCACCTGCAAGCTTTTTTGCCTCACTTGGCAGTATAAGTTGATTTTTCATATTGCTAATTGCCCCCAAAACTTGCCCAACAGGAAAGTTTTTTTCAGAGATATCAAGTTGTTTCATTACTTCTTTTATAAGTACTTTTTGGTCTGCTGTATCATAAATCGTAAAATATCTATCATAACCTAGCAATTCTGCGTCACGTCGCAACATTCGTACGCACATAGAGTGAAAGGTGCTTATCCACATATCACCATTTTGTACTAGTTTGCTTGCACGTTCCTTCATCTCAGTTGCAGCTTTATTTGTAAATGTTATCGCCAAAATTGACCATGGAGCAACGTTTTTTTCTTTTATAAGGTGGGCAATACGATGGGTAAGCACTCTAGTTTTGCCTGACCCTGCACCTGCCAAAACAAGCAACGGTCCTTCAGTATGAAGAACCGCCTCTTGTTGTCTATCATTAAGACTCATTACATCACTTCTTTCTTTACTTATCTGTAGATGATAAAAGTTCAATCACTTTATCTGGATATAAATTTAAAATTAATTCTTCTGGGAAACTAATTTCTTCAAATAGTTTTACTGTGTCATCAAATTTTCCAACGTCATAACACAAATGAGCATCAGTATTTGCCATAACAGGCACGTCATGTTTGTTGCAATATTTTAAAATTTCAATTAAGCTATCACGAACTCCCTGTCTCATGCTTACACTTCTAAGAGATGCATTGTTTACTTCAAGGACAGTTCCTGTTCTTTTTGAGGCAAGAACAACTTCTTCATAATCAAGCGGATAGCGGTTGTCCCCTGGGTGACCGATTATCGTCACATACGGATTTTCCATCGCCATAATCATACCACGTGTGGCAAGCTTCGCATCTGTTGTTGGTTCTATACAAGGAGGGTGATAACTTGCGATTGTATAGTCAACTCTTTTTAGAATTTCCTCACCATAATCAACAGACCCATTGTAATCCAAAATGTTAAGCTCCATACCACGCAAAATTTTTACTCCATAAACTTCTCTAGGCAACACTTTCATGTTTATGAAGTGCAAATAACTTGCTCCACCTGGTATCCCATCGGTGTGGTCAGCAATACCCATAACTTTTATACCGTTATCTTTTGCCCATCTTGCATTTTCATCAAACGTGCTATATGCGTGTCCACTAACGACTGTATGCACGTGAACATCTGTTAAAAGTTTCATTTTTTTCTCCTTTTTATAGCCTATCTAGACTATTCCCATATTTTTATTTTTATTTTCATTAAATCTATTGATTTTTTTTCGCTTTTCGCTAATAATAATCTTAATATTTTAAATTGTTGAAAGGGGGACCACAAATGGTTCAATCAACTAGGCGACAAGACATGACTCGACTAGCTGGTATCACATTTGGTACTTTACTAATTGCCATCGCAACAAATGGGATTTTGCTCCCAAATCAACTTCTTAGTGGAGGTGTCAATGGTATAGCCATGTTTGCTAACCTAGTTTTTGGTACAAACATAAGTTTGATGGTTATTTGCCTAAACATACCGCTATTTATTTTAGCGTATTTTCATTTGACCAAAAAATTTGTGGCATATAGCTTATTTGGTATGCTTGCGTTTACATTTTGGGTAGAAATAACAGCAGGCATAGTTTTGGAAACAAATGAGGCACTATCTGTCGTTATAGCAGGGGGTATTTTGCACGGGCTTGGCACTGGGCTTATTTTCAAGTGTGACGGTTCGTCTGGCGGTGTTGATATTATAGCGAAAATCGTTAACAAATATTTTTCTTTTAATATCGCAACTATAAGCCTTAGTATTAACGCAGGTATTATCGTTATATCTCTGATATATTTTGGAATTGACTTATCAGTACTTACTATTTTAACTATGTTTGTTAGTAGCAAAATTGTCAACTTTGTTCTTGACGGGGTAAACCGAAAGCGAACGATTTATATCGTTACTACAAAAGAACGTCATCGCATAGTTTGCGAAGCTCTTATGTCACAAGTTAACCGTGGGATTACTATAATTCCTGCTATTGGTGGATACACTCAAAACGAAAAAAGTATCCTTTATATGACAGTTGGAGTGCGTGAAGTTGCTAAAGTTAAACATGTTGTTAGTCATGCTGACCCAAATGCGTTTATGACTATATCAGAAACATTCCAAGTTATTGGGCAAGGGAAAGGTTTCACCTTGCCAGCATCAGTTGATTAATTATCTTACAGTGGGTGGAAATCCCACTTTTTTCTGCACTTTACGTAACGTTTTTGTTGCTAAATAATTCGCCTTATCTGCATTTTCTTTTATAATACTATCGATATACGCCTTATCTTTTGCAAGCTCATTATATTTTTGTTGGATAGGTGCAAGTTCTTCAACAACAGCTTCTGCAACACGAATTTTGAAGTCTCCATACCCTTTACCCTCAAACTCATTTTGAATAGACTCATAACTTTCACCTGTCACGGCACTATATATCGTCATTAAGTTGCTTATACCTGCCTGCTCCTCCTCATCAAATCTCACAATACCAACACTATCCGTAACGGCACGTTTAAACTTCCTTATAATAGTGTCTTTATCGTCAACTAAAGAAATAGTTGCATTTATATCTTCATCGGATTTTGACATCTTTTTTGTAGGTTCTTGCAAACTCATAATTTTTGCACCCACTTTTGGAATGTACGGGTCTGGAATTTTGAACACATCACCATAAATAGTGTTAAATCTATGTGCTAAATCTCTTGCAAGCTCTAAATGTTGCTTTTGGTCAACCCCAACTGGCACAAGGTCTGTTTGGAACAACAAAATATCAGCTGCCATAAGCACAGGATACGTATACAATCCAGCGTTACTATTTTCGCCACCTTTGTCTTTAAATTGTGTCATTCGGCTAAGTTCGCCCATATATGTGTAACAACTTAAAATCCAAGCAAGTTCTGCATGTGCTGAAACATGAGATTGATAATATATAACATTTTTGTGCGGGTCAAGCCCTGCTGCGATATATTGCATCAATAGTTCCCTAGAACGTTGACGCAGTTTTGTCGGGTCTTGTCTTACTGTTATTGCGTGCATATCAACGATACAATATAGACAATTGTATTCGTCCTGCAAGTTTGTCCAATTTTTTAGTGCACCCAAATAGTTACCAAGCGTTATAACACCTGACGGTTGCATACCACTAAAAATAGTTTTTTTGCTCTCACTCATTTAAAATCACCTCTCGTATATCGTAACAAATTATTACAGCAAAATCAAGCATAGGCGTGGTATAAATAAGATTTCTGGAGTATAATATGATTAATAAGGAGGAAAATTTTTATGAAAGAACTTATTTGTGAACTTAAAAATTATATTTTAGAATCCCAACAAAAAGCTACATTATCCCTAAATAAAGAGCTTATATTACTCTATTGGACTGTGGGCAATAAAATTTTAATAGCACAAGAAAAAACTGACTTTAACTCTAAATCTATAGACTTACTATCTCAAGAAATCAAAAGCTTATTTCCCCAGCTTACAGGTTTTTCAAGTCGAAATTTAAAATGTATGCAACGCTTTGCAGCTGAGTACCCCGACTTGGAGTTTGTGCAAGAAGTACTCTCACAATTAACTTGGTCTAGCAATATTACACTTCTTGACAAAGTTAAAGATAAAGACGAACGTAATTGGTATATCTTTAAGTCAATCCAAAACACTTGGTCACGCAATATACTAGTTCATCAAATAGAAAGCAACTTATATGCAAGGCAAGCCATAAATCAAAAAATCACAAATTTTATGACCCAATTGCCTCCCCCAACCAACAAATTAGCCGTTGATATGCTTAAAGACCCCTATATCTTTGATTTTATCTCTTTGACTGAGAATATGAAAGAACGAGATATCGAAAATGCTTTAGTTCAACATATAACTAAACTATTGTTAGAACTAGGCACAGGTTTTGCATATCTTGGAAATCAATATCACCTTAATGTTGGTGGTGATGACTATTATTTAGATTTGCTATTTTATAACCTAAACCTGAGATGTTATGTAATATTTGAGCTAAAAACTGGCAAGTTTAAACCTGAATACACAGGCAAAATGAATTTCTATTTA
>LNZQ01000189.1 GCA_002007315.1 Epulopiscium sp. Nele67-Bin004 | reverse complement strand
TAGAAGTGATGAGATTTACAAACAAAGAGATATGGGATAATTTTGTTGGGGTATGCCAAGAAATAGATAATAAAATTAAGGAGAAACTATGAGTAGACTAATTTCAGATAAATATAACCAGTGGGAAACAGAGTGCAACAACCGTTTTGACACGCTAAAAGCAAATGAGGAGCAACTAAACAAAATTTTTATAGAAATATACGGATTGCAAGACGAGCTAACACCAGACGTTGACGACAAAGATGTGACAGTCCGAAAGGCCGACCTAGTCCGAGAGATAAAATCATTAATATCTTATAGCGTAGGTTGCATGTTCGGTAGATACTCGCTTGATGAAGACGGGCTTGTGTATGCAGGGGGTGATTTTGACCCAGATAAATACAACACTTTTAAGCCAGTTCAAGATAACATACTTCTAATAACAGATGACGACTATGTTACAGACGACATAACAAGCCGATTTATAGAGTTTATAAAAGTGGTGTATGGCGAGGACACACTTCAAGAAAACTTAGAATTTATTGCAAGTGTGTTAAGTGGGGGAGGTTTAGCAAAAGAAAAAATCAGAAGATACTTTCTTAAAGACTTTTATAAAGACCACGTAAAAATGTATCAAAAACGCCCTATATATTGGCTATACGACAGTGGAAAGATGGACGGTTTTAAGGTGTTAGTGTATATGCATAGATATAACCAAGACACGACGGGTAGAGTTCGTGTAGATTATTTGCACCAACTACAGAAAGTTTATTATAGTGAGATTGAACGCATGCAAGAAAATATAGACGCCAAGTTTGAAGTGGCAAAGTCCCAAAAACGACTAGAAAAATTGTCAAAGCAACTAAAAGAAGCTAAAGAATATGATGAGAAAATAGCATATTTGGCGTTGGCTCGTGTTGGGATAGATTTAGACGACGGTGTAAAAGTTAACTATCAAAAGGTACAAACTAGTGCAGATGGTAAGGCGGTTGCTATACTTGCAAAAATTTAATGATAAGGAGAGTATCAAATGGATAGAAGATGGACATTGCACATAGAAGATTTTGGAAAAGTGAAAGAGGCTGATATAGAAATATCGCCTTTGATGTGTTTTGTAGGCGATAATAACACAGGTAAGAGCTATATAATGAGTTTGTTGTGGGGAATATTAACTTTTGGGACAAATATGTTTTATGGAGGACAAAAGTCGGAGACATACAATTCTTGTGAAACTTGGCTAAAAAACATTATTAATAAAGATGTAGTTATAGATAAGCAAGCAATGCAACTTTATGTTAATTGGTTTAATGAATTGTTGGAGGACAATAAAAAGGGGTTAGTTAATGAAATATTTAATTTTGATATGACAATTGGGAAACTTGAAATTCAAAATTATAACTGCACAAGTGATATATGTATAAAATGGATTAAAAATAAGAATGAATTAGAGGCTGGAAAAAATAATATACTATTTGTAAATGATAAACTGTTTTCAGAGCAAAATTACTATGCGATTAACAGTATAATTTGTTGGAATATAATCGGTTGGGAATTAACAGCATCGTTGAATAGAGCACCTGTTAGTTTGCGACAAGGTGAGCCTATTTATTTTCCTGCATCAAGAACAGGCTTTATGTTAACATATTCACAGCTACTAGATAGTTCTATTAGAAATAATTTTTCTCCTATGAGCGAAAAAAGAAAAGCTATTTTAGCAGCACCTTATGTAGATTTTTTAAGTCTAATAGCACAGTTTGAAAGTCAAGATGATGATAACAAATATACGGACATAATAAATTTTATAGAACAAGAAATGTTAAATGGTACATTAAGTGCAAAAAATGAGTATGCTCCTGTAATAGAGTTTGTTCCAAATGGAGTAGATAAAGAAATACCTCTTTATGTAACTTCTTCAGTTGTAGCAGAAGTGTCGCCTATTTTATTAACTTTGAAATCTGATATTGCTTTTAAAACATTAATAATTGAAGAGCCAGAGGCACACTTGCATCCTGCACTTCAACAAAAGATGGCTATGCTAATAATACGCCTAATGAATAGTGGAATACCTATTTGGATTACTACTCACAACGAAATAATTTTACAACATATCAACAACATGATTAAACTAACAAACAATAAAAGTAAACAACAACTTATGCAACAGTACGGTTATACAGAAAAAGATCTACTAAAGACTAGCGATATCCAACTATATCAGTTTACAAATGAAGCGAATACAACCAATATAGAAAAGTTAGAAAGTGGAGATTATGGGTTTGTAGTTCCAACTTTTAATAATGCTCTTACAGCTGTAATGGAAGAAGTATACGCTTTTGAGGAGGAAGAAAATGTATGATTATAAGGTGCAATATGCACTAGATAAGCTACTTGTAGAAGGATATTTTTTGCCCTATGAAAATATCTATGTATTACATGAGAAAGAATCAACGGGTAAAAGTGAATTAACTTTAACTGTAAATTTTCTTATAAGAAACTAAGCTTTAGGCATACCCCTATTAAGATGGAAAGGCAAGATGATGGACTATTTGGTTCATTTGAATTGAGGTAATAAATAATGGCAGAATTAAATTTACACCAGATAGAAAGCAAACTAAACGATGAGTTTAAACCAAACGGACATAGAAAATTAGTTTTTTGGTATGATGATAAAGCAGAATTTTCGGCTGATATAGATACTATCAACTTAACAAATGCAAAGATACATCATTTAGAACATAGCAATCAATTTGCAACCAAATATTTACTAGAAAAACAAGACACCACCAACAATTATTTGATATACGCACCATTTCCAAAGCCTACCCTTATAGAAAACCACTTGGCAGACACTATCAGGTATTCAAAAGAATTTTTTGCTGATAGAGCATCACTAATTGCTGTTGACCTAGGCATAGGTGAAGAGTACAAACAGGTGATAGCACGGTATATCAAATTTTTTGGTGCTAAAGATAGAACACAAAAATTTTATGACCTAGAAATAGATAACTTTACTAAGCAGACAATAGAATTAGGAATAATGAGTGTTATTTGTAAAGTGAAAAATGCATCATTTGAAGAAGTGTTAAGAGTGGTTATCAATAACGATTTGGTAGATAACAAATATTTGGACGAGTTTAATAAATACAACATAACAGAGGCGTTCTGGCTAATGTGCACAGAATTATTTGGCGAGCGAATTAATAATGAAAATTTGCCAGTGCTTGTATACACTTTATTTGTAACTTATATGGACAAAGTTGTGCAACAGGATTTGCCACAATCTTTATTAAATTATAAGTCGAATAAAGCAGGTAATGTGGTAGCGTTTGTTGATAGCATTAGAAATAGCACGGTGTATACAAATAATTTTGCTAAACTATCCAATATGGTTTATGACGACTTAAATATCGAAAATACCCTCCGAGAATTTGGCATAAATTCATTAATTAATATTGAAATATTTATTGCAGTGGACAAAAAGATTATTAGCTGGATAATTGATAGGTTGATAAATGAGGATTTGGGAGCAACTATAGCAGGGCATACAATTCCTAACATTTGTAGCCATAGAAGAAAGCTACACTTTAGGCAAAAAACGACGATTCACTATGACTTGCTAGAAAATGCTTATTATATTATAGCTTGTTCTAAATTTAGCCCAAAACAGAAACTTGCAGAAATTTATAAAAGTTATATAAAAACTGATTATATAATAGACCAACAATATAGGTTGTTTTATACCTATTATGACAAGTTAGAAAGTAATGAAATATATGAGAACTTGGTAGAGTTAGTAGAAAATATTTATACTAATAGGTTTTTGAATCCTCTTGCTGTTGCATGGAGTAATGCACTTAGCAAAAACCCAGAAATGTCAGATAGACAACTAAGTTTTTACAACCAGTATGTTAGAGCTGTAAAAGAAAGAGTAGTAGTAATTATTTCAGATGCACTACGTTATGAAGTTGGTAAGGAGCTATTTGAGAAACTGCAATCTGATGAAAAGTGTGAGTACGTAAAAATTTATCCTATGCAAAGTATGTTGCCATCTTACACTAGGCTCGGTATGTCGGCACTGTTGCCACATACGACTCTTGAAATGAACGAGAAATTCGAGATTTTAGTTGATGGCAAAAAAAGAGAGGATCTAAAATCACGAGAAGAAGTTTTGAGATATCACAATCAAAATAGTAGGGCAATAAGATTTGATGATATAAAAACTACAAAAGAAGCGAAAGAACTTACAAAAGGACAAGAAGTGATTTATATTTATCACGACCAAATAGATGCAAGAGGCGATAAACTTGTTACAGAAAATGAAGTTTTTGTGGCATGTGAAGAAGCAATTACAGAAATTCATACAATGATAAAACGTTTATCAAGTGCAAACAACAATAGATTTATTGTCACAGCCGACCACGGATTTATTTATAAAAGGGACAAACTTACTGTTAGCGATAAAATAACCGCACCAAAAAATAGTTTTAAAGGCAAACGATATATAGTATCAGAAAAAGACTTGGCAATAGAAGGAACTTATAATATACCTCTTAATGTAATATTTAGAGCGAAAGATGATAAAAAAGTATGTTTTCCAATAGGAAGTGATATATTTAGTATAGCGGGTGGTGGTAGTAATTATGTGCATGGGGGTGCATCACTTCAAGAAATGATTATACCTGTAATTGAAGTTAAAACTAATAGGTATCACACAGAAACAAAAAATGTTACTATCGCTATGGTGAGCATACTAAAAAAAGTTACAAATTTAAATTTGAATGTTGATTTTATACAAAGTGAACCTGTTACAGATCTAAATAAGGAAACTAGCTATAAAATATATTTTGTTAATGGGAGCGGAGAAAAAATATCTAACGATAATATTTATATAGCAGATAAAAAAGAAAATGAAAAAATGATATTTAGACTAAATTTTAGTTTTAAAAATCAAAAATATACTAATGAAAATAAGTATTATTTAGTAGCTATAGATGAAAAATCAACGCTAGAAATGATACGTCATGAAGTAAAAATAGATTTAGCATTTATAGGTGAGTATGGTTTTTAGGTTTTTTTTGTTGAATACTTAAAATTACTCGACAATACCAATATATTTATAGTATTATAAAATAATACACACTTACAATAATTAGAAAGGGGAACACGCACTGCATGTAGGGACGCTTGCTAGGCGTCTGTTAAGGGGGGAAAGAGTTGAATTTCAAACTAATACAAGACATTAAGCTTTTTTTATTAGGTCTTGCACTAATTATATTTATTATATTGTCAGCTGACACGGCAGTTAATATAATTGACAACAATTCTGTACGATTTATAAGCGATATGTATTCAGAGAGAGTTGTTGCAGATTTTGTAGCCGATTTAGAAGTACTTACTGCAACAGCTGAAGTAGTTGCTGAAAATGCAATAATTATAGAAACAATAAAAAATGCAAATGCAAATGGATTGGGTCAAGAAGACATATTAAAGTTTTATCAAGAAATAGACAGTTTCAAAAATATATTAAATCGTTTAAGCTTTGTTGATACAATAAATGTAGTTAGTATAAAAGATGAGTTTTTAGTTACTGCAGATATGGTTATTACTGAGTTTGATATTATGGAGCGACCATGGTTTTTGGAAGAAATGTGGGAATCGTATGTTTCAAATTTGACGGGTACTTACACTGATTTTGTTACAGAAAAAGAAGTTGTAAGTATTATTTCATATATAACTGATCCAAGTAATGATGAGTTGTTAGGATTTGTAGTGCTTGATATGTTTATTGATGATATAATAGAACATTTGCAAAGAAGTTTTCCGATAGGACATACTGATGTTTATATAGCTCATTCGCAAGGTATATCATCAAGTATTGATGCGGAAGTTAATTATGAACATGCTGGAAACTATATTTTAGAATATTTGGATTACGATAAAAATAAAATATTAACGTTTTCTATAAATTTAGATTCAATTAAGGCAAACCCATACATCGCAAAAAATAGTCAATACATCACTTGGGGGATAATAATTTTTACAATTGTTATGGTGATGGCTATTATAGTATTTTTAAAGATTATTTTGACTCCAGTCGTACAGGCGATAAATAGTTTAACTTTCATTGTTCACGATTTAGGCGAAGAAAATATTGAAACAAAAATGGGTCTAACAGTTATAGACAAGTTGCCACATATATTAGAACAAAATATAGGCAAAAAAATCGAGCAAATAGTATATCATGACGATTTAACAAAACTTCCAAATAGAAAATTACTTCGAATATTTATAAATGAACTTATAACAAGTGGTACTCCATTTTCTATGATATTATTAGACATTAAAGAGTTTAAATCTATTAATGATACGAGTGGTGAAGAAGCAGGAGATGAAGTTTTATCAGAGGTATCAAGATTATTGGCACGTGCATTAGGTTCACCTAATAACAAAATAATTAGATATGCTGGAGATGAATTTATTTTATTATTACCAGGTATAACTGATGCTCAAAATCTTATAAATTTTTATGAGAGACAAATACAAGCATACTTTAGCGAATCAGCTATTTGTGTAAGCAGAAAGCCGATTAATGTACAATTTAGTGCAGGAGCAGTTATATACCCTACGCACGGAAATAACGAAGATGAATTGTTAAGCAAAGTTAATGTCATGCTTAGAAAAAGCAAAAAAGAAAACTTGGATACTATTATGGTATTTAATGATGAAGTGTATAAAGATTACACTCGTGAGGAAACGATAAAAGAGTCGCTACAAGATGCTATTATAAGTAATGAGTTTACAATGAATTATCAACCTATAATTGATGAACACAAAAAGATTGTTAAGGCTGAAGCGTTGATAAGATGGAACAGTGGAACGCTTGGGTTTATAGCACCCGATTATTTTATAGGGTGGGCAGAACAAACTAGGCTTATAATAGATTTGGGGTATTGGATTATTCACCGTGTTTCCCAAGATATGAAAGTTTTATACGATATGGGAAAACCTCTCCAAATTTCAATAAATATTTCTCCTATCCAAATTATGAGTTCAGATTTTGTTGATCAGACGTTACAAATTTTAGATTTTTATGATATAGACTATAAAGATATTTGTTTTGAAATTACAGAGTCAGCACTTCTTGAAAATCGAACTTTAGTTAAAGAAAATATTAATAGACTTAGAGAAGTGGGCATTAGTTTAGCATTAGATGATTTCGGAACAGGATATTCTTCATTTAGTTACTTAAAAGACTATAATTTGGATATAATTAAATTAGATAAGATATTTATAGATGATGCAACAGACAAAGACTATGAAATTGTTAAATCTATAAACAGAATAGCAAGAATACTTGATATGCAAATAGTTATCGAAGGTGTTGAAACTGAACATCAGTTTAAAGAGCTTAAAGATTTAGGGTTAATTCAAGGATATTATTTTTCACGTCCAATAATTTGGGATGAATTTATTAAACTTTTATAGAGGAGATAAAAAATGAGTGATTATGCACAGCAAGTAAAACATGTACTAACATATGCAAACAAAGACACATGGGGCACTTTTTTGTATAACCTTACAGAAGAAATTATACAAATATTTGAGCAAAATAATGACGACAACATGATTGAACTAGTTGAGGACATCAAAGATACAATTTATATGGATAACCATGTGGACGTTAGAGGTGTAATGAAACAAATTGATACGTATATTGCAGATGAAGCAAAAGATAGTAAAGAATCTGTAATATATTTTGTTAGTCTAGGAATTTGTGAGAGATTTATATTAAAGCAAAATACATTTTTAGACACATTAAACGAAACATTAGAAGTAAAGGACAGAATTTTATGAGAAATCAAGGGGGTATTAATGTGAAAAAAACAAAGATTATTGCAACAATGGGTCCTAGTAGCGAACAACAACACGTGTTTGAGCATATGATAGAAGCAGGTGTAAATATCATTAGGTTAAATTGCTCATACGGAAACTATGAACAACAATTAGACCGTATCAAAATGATTAGAGAATATCGAAATAGAACGAAAAAGCCAATAGCGATCTTGCTTGATATACGTGGACCTGAAATTCGTACACAAAGCTTTAAGGGCGGTCAAGCAATGATACAGCAAGGGGCACAGTTTATTTTGACAACAAGAGATGTTGTTGGCACAAACACAATTTGTAGCATCACATATAAGGGGTTACCTGAAGATATCAAAGTTGGTGACAAAGTTCTTATAAATGATGGTATAGTTTTGCTTGAAGTTAAACATATTGAAGGTACAGAAATTGTGTGTGTTGTACTTACTGGTGGGCTTATACGTGAAAATGCTCGTGTCAAAGTGCCAGGCGTTGCAGTAAAGTTGCCATCAATTACACAAAATGATATTGAAGACATTGAATTTGCTATAAACAATGGGGTTGACTTTATAGGTGCATCTTTCGTGCATGGAGCTTCGTGTGTCCAAGAAATTAAACAAATACTTAAAGATAAAGATGCAACTGATATCAAAGTTATATCAAAAATTGGTTGTAAAGATGGAATTGACAATTTAGACGCAATTATTAAAGAGTCATATGGAATTATAGTTGCAAGGGGAGAGCTTGGGCTTGAGTTACCTATCGCAAAAGTTCCTATTATGCAAAAGCGTATTATAGAAAAATGTAATCGTGCAGGCAGACCAGTTATTATAGCAACTCATGTTCTTGACTCGATGAGTAGCAACCCGATGCCAACACGTGCCGAAGTTACAGACACTGCAAATGCTATATACGATGGTGCAGACGCTGTTATGTTGTCTGGCGAAACAGCAAACGGAAAATACCCAGTGCTTGCGGTTTCAACTATGACAGAAATAATATGTGCAGCTGAACAAGAGAGAGATTACCCAGCAATTCTTGAACAGAAACGACCATACAAAGAGCTTGGTATAGCAGAAACGGTAAGTTTTGCAACGTGCAACTCGGCGTCAGACTTGGGGGCAAAAGCTATTATATGCCCAACAAACTCAGGATTTACAGCAGGAATGGTAGCAAAATTTAGACCAGAATCACCTATTTTTGCACTAGTGAGCAACAAAAGAATTCAAAGAGCTATAAACTTATATAGTGGTGTTGAGCCAATTGTGTTTGCACACCGAGGCGATATAGAGCAGTTTATGACAGAAGCGGTTGATATACTTAAGGAAGAGAAGTTTATTGAAAAAGATGACATAGTGTTGATTACAGCTGGACTACCGTATATTAAAAGCAAAATAACCAATACTATGAAAGTTCATGTAGTAGATTAATTTACACCAATTTCAATCCACGCCCCCTAGAGGGGCGACTTATATTATAATATCAGATATAATCATACAAATATAGGGGGTGAACAATGAAAAAAAGCCTGCTTAGTGCAATCATTTTTATTGCAATCATGTGGATTATAGTAATCGTTTTTATATACGGCGTAAGTTACCAATCATATGACAATATACAACATAGATATGTAGAAGATGTTGCGGATCTTTTATCAGAAACATTATATTATAAAATAGAGGCATACTTTCAAGAACCAGTGGACGTTTCTGTTGCGATGGCTAACACGTCATTTTTGAAAGAGTTATTGTTAGATGAGCACAATATGGACGAAGATGAATTTGAGCAAATTATGATAAAATATTTAAGTGAGTATCAGCAAAAATATGACTATAGATCAATTTGGTTGTGTTCAACAGCAACACAAAAAATGTTTGATTCAAGAGGACTTGATAGAGTGATAGACTTAGATAGTCCGCTAGAAACTTGGTATAATGAAACGTTATCAGATTATAAGGAATATAATTTGAATTTAGATGTCGATAAATTTGTTGGCGGTTCAAGTGAACTTGCACTATATGTAAATTGCAAAATAATGCATGAGGGAGAAGTTATTGCTATAACGGGGGTGGCGGTATCCCAGACAGATTTGTTAAACGTGCTGTCTATATATGAAGATGAATATAATGTGAAATTAACACTTGTTGATAGTGATCAACTTTTGAGTATGTTTGATTCGGATATACTAAAACAAGTAAACAACTATTCAAATAGAAATGAGGTATTTTCCTTTACAATTGACGAAGGAAATGAGGAAGATTTTACAATTATAACACATATACCATCAATAGATTGGTATTTAATAAGTGACAGCAACATTAGTGAAATTTCGCACAAAATTCAGCAAGAGATTTTGGAGCAAGTTATTTTTGAAGCTATAATCACTTTTATTGTGTTATTAGTTATAGGAATTGTTTTTTTTATTTATAACAAACGAGTAACAAATAAATTGGTAGAAATAGAGTTAGAAAATCAACATTTAGTTACAAAATCTATTAAAGACCCAGCAACAGGATTATATAATAAGTCGGCATCTAGGGAAGTAATAAATGAAGTTTTGATGTCATCAAATAGGGCACAAACTCATGCACTAATAATTTTGGATATAGACTTATTTAAACAAATAAATGATAGGTATGGGCACCCTATTGGAGACAAAATAATACTAGAATTTGCAAACCGTATAACGATGCAATTTAATGAGGAGTGTATTTGTGGGCGAATAGGTGGAGATGAGTTTATCGTGTTGTTTACAAATGTGCCAGACACTATGACATTAAAGTTTAAGTTGCAACGGTTGGTTGATACTCTGCATCAAGATGTTATATTAAAAGATGGAACAGTGTGCAAAGTGTCGTCTAGCATTGGGGCTGCGACGTTTCCTCTGTATGGGCTTGAGTTTGAGGAGCTTTATAACAATGCAGATAAGGCGTTGTATGAAACGAAAGAAAAAGGTAGAGATGGATACACGTTGTATAACACTTTCTCCTATGGCAAATAGTATAGCATATTATAGAGAATTATGGTATACTATGTATATCGAGGGGGTGGCGATAATGGAAAATGTAGTAGAAGTAGTAAACTTAACAACATCAGCAGACATTTTTTGGCAAGCATTTTCAATGGGATTAAGTATATTTATGATGATAGTATCGTTTAAAGTTGCTTGTTTCCTAGTAGATTGGATTGCAGCACAAATGGCTAAAAAATTATAATATTAAGGGTAGTCGAGCAGGCTACTCTTTTTTTAGTACGCATACAAAGGAGTGATATTTATGGCGACAGCTTTTGATTATAGCAATTGGAAGCAAGAAGTTATCAACGGAAAAACATTTTGCATGGCACCACCAACAGGACGACACAATGAGATTATGGGTAATCTATATTTGGAGTTTGCAAACTATTTAAAAGGAAAAAGATGCAAGGCGTTTATTGAGCTGGGTATATATCTTGAAGAAGGAAATACAACGGATTATGTTGTTCCAGACCTAAGTATTATATGTGACAAAGACACTAGAAATTTAACTAAGTTTGAGGGCGTGCCAGATTTAATAGTTGAAGTTTTGTCGACTAATAGCAAACATGACAAAGTGACTAAATATGTGTTATATGAGAAAGTGGGCGTGCAAGAATATTGGATAGTTGACCCAAAAAGTAAAACTATTGACCAATATATCCTAATAGATGGCAAATATACACCTATAAATACTTTCACTATGCTTAGTGACGTGGAAATTGCAGATTTGTCTGATGAAGATAAAAAAGAATATACAACGATTATTAAGCCGACGATACTGGCAGACCTAGAAATCAACATAACAGATATATTTGAATATTAAAAAACGAGCAGTCGAACCGACTGCCCTTTTTGACGTTACATTATACTAAACGTTGTGCCTCTATCACCAGCAATAACTACCATTCCACCAGCAGGTAAGGCAACAGTTCTATTTGGCTCAATTATAGAGCTATAAACACACAGCCCAAACTCGTTATACACTGCAAACATACCGTTACCATCAATATTGACAGTTAGAGAATTATCGCCTTCGTTAACTTTAAAATACTTGGCATACTTATCTATTGTATATTTTCCTCTTGCTAAATCTTTAACGCCTTCTTCACCCATCACAAGTCCAGCATAACATTGTATATACTCAACGCCATCTTCCACGTAAAAATGCATGTCCTGCACGTCACGTCCATCATTTTGAGGTATTTGTACTGTAGTTTTTAAGTTGTTTTCATCTTCAATTTTCAGGTTAGAGAAGTATCCTTCAACGGGCATTTTTTCAGGAAAAACTGCAACTGGCAACATACTTGTATAAGATAGAGAAGTATATTTGAAGTTTACCGTATAATATTTTTTGCCTAGGCGATTTTCCCAAGCTGATTTTACTTTAGCGTCTATTTTAACAGGTGTTATTTGTTGCATATTATATACAGTTGATCTAAGCGGGATAAGTCCTGTGTCAACAATGCTACTAACTTTTAAATAGTTGAGTCCATTTTTTTCACTTACAAATTCGATATAGCTACCGCCATATTCTGATATAAATATCCCATCACCTTGATGCAAATATTTTTGGACAGGTATTGATGGCATAGAAATTTCCAATATTCCTTGAGTGTCAAAGTCAATTTCTGCTTGCAAAGCGTTATTTATATAAACACCTTCATATTGTAAATATTTTGCAGGTATGGCTACCATTTTTTGAGGAGGTAAAATGTCTGTATAATTAGGAAGTTGAATTTTATCTTCTTTTAATAGCTCGTCTAACAAAATCTGTCCCGCAAAACATTGATTAAAAGTGCTTGCCCCACCAGAAGAAAGAACAGCCACTACTATGTTATGTTGTGGTGACACTACCAAGCTTGCATGAGAAGTTAGCGTGTCGCCCCCCTTGCTCAACACTTGGATACCTTGGTCATCAAATGGATACATTGCAATCGTGTCCCACCCAAGTCCGTATTCCATCATAGCTTTTTCATCGCCATGCCACATTCCAAGCAAATATTCTGGTGCTTTTGTTAGGTCAATCGAACTTTGGTCTAATATACCATCTTCCAAAAATATAGTTCCAAACTGACATAAATCTTCGGCGTTGCTATATAGTCCGCCTGTTCCGATAGCATTAACAACTTCGGTTGGCACGTCTAGTATTTGATTACCCATATAAGTAGGCACGCCAGATTTTGCAACAAGGTCAAAACTAAAATAGTCATTTGGAGTTTTTATATTGTTTAGCCCCAAAGGCTCAGTTATATTTTGATGGATATAGTCGGTAAAACTTAGCCCGCTTACTCTTTCAATCAAAATTTCAGCCATAGTAAACCCAACGTTGCAATATGATGAAAGCTCTCCTGGGGCTGATTTTAGTCTTTTAGTTTTTAGTTCGTCTAACAATGTGTTGTGATAAGTTGTGTCAACATCGGCATACAAAAATGCGTTGCCCAATTCAGATGTCATAAATCCTGATGAGTGGTTTAACAACATTCGCACTGTTATATCTTTATAACGTTCATCAGCCATAACAAAGTCTGGGATATAGTTAACGACAGGTGCGTCTAGTTGTATTTTTCCATCTTCAACTAAATTTAGCACAGCAACAGTAGTAAACATTTTGCTTACTGAACCGATAGGGTACATATGTTGTGTTGTAACTAATCCATAGTTTTCAAAGCTATTAACACCCCTAGCCCCAGAAATTATTAGTTCACCATCTTTGAGAACAGCATATTGGATATTTTGTACTCCGTAGTTGTTTAGCAAAAAATCTGCTTGCCTATCAACAGGAGCTACATTTGAAATAATGTTTGAAGATGCAAAAATGAAAGAAACGATAAAGCTAAACGATAAAATAATTGCTACCAAACGTGAAATTCTCTTCATGTGTGTGCCTCTCTTTGCCTAATTTTTAAAAGTAGTTTATGTATTTTGATGGATTTTATGCAAAAACCAATATAGTGTTGACAAAATATAACAACTGGTATATACTGTATATATTAGGTAATAACACTAAGTACAGGGGGGAGATATATGGAAATTATAATAAGCAGTAGCACATCAAAACCTATATATGAGCAAATAACCTCCCAAATTAAACAGATGGTTATGACAGGTGAATTACAATCAGGTGACCCCATACCCTCAATACGAGCATTAGCAAAAGATATTCATGTAAGTGTAATAACAGTTAAGCGTGCGTATGATGACTTGGCTAGAGATGGTTTTATTCATTCTGTATCGGGAAAAGGCAGTTTTATTGCACCGCAAAATACTGACTTTATTAAGGAAGAAAAACAAAAGCAAGTTGAACAACATTTGATGATAGCAGTTGACATCGCAAAGACAAACGCTATATCACTTCAAACAGTAATAGAGTTATTGGAGATGTTTTATGAGGAGGAGGACTAGATGGAGCTTGCACTGGAAGTTAAAGATTTACGCAAAACTTATAAACAGTCGAGTTTTGAGCTAAAATCAGTCAATATTAAGTTGCCCAAAGGTTGCATTATGGGCTTTGTTGGCAAAAATGGAGCTGGCAAAACTACAACTATTAAAGCTATACTTGATGTTATCCAAAAAGATAGTGGAACTATAAAAGTTTTTGGTGAAGATGTAGAAAATATCGCTGTTAAAGAAAATATAGCCGTTGTGTTTGACGGAATTTCGTTTATGTCAGACTTAACGCCAAACAAGTTACAAAATGTGCTTTCAGACATATATTCAAATTGGAATGAAGCTACATATAAAAAGTTATTAGAGAAACTTGATATACCACCAACTCAAAAAATTAAGACGTTATCTCGTGGAATGATGATGAAACTATCAATAGTTATAGCGTTATCCCACAATGCAAAACTACTAATTTTGGATGAGCCAACAGCAGGGCTTGACCCCGTTGTGCGTGAAGAAGTGCTTGATTTGTTGCTGGAGTTTATGCAAGATGAAGACAATTCGATATTGATGTCATCACATATTTCTAGCGACTTAGAAAAAATTGCCGACTATATAATGTTTATTGATGATGGACAAATTATTATGTGTGAAGAAAAAGATAAACTTATATACGAATTTGGTATAGCAAGAATGAAACAAGCTGATTTTGAAAAAATTGATAATTATGTTGCAAGTCGCAAACGTGGACTTCAAATTGAAGTGTTGATTGACAACAAAAAGCAGTTTTGCAAGCAATATCCAGACATCATTGTTGACAATGTGACGATAGATGAAATGTTGCCTCTTTTGACAAAGGGGGTGGCTATGTGAAAGGGCTAATAAAAAGCAACTTATATGTGATTAGCAACAATGCAGTGATGATTTTAAAAGGTTGTTTAGCATATACACTAGCATATGTGGCTTTAATGCTAATATTTCCAACGTACCAATACACATTTTTTTATGGATTTATAATGTCAATAGTATTGGGATTTGTAATTATACCTTGGGAAGCAATTAGCAAAAGCAACCAGAGCAATTGGGATATGTTTTCGGTTACACTTCCTATTAGTCGTAAAGAAATAGTGTTATCAAATTATGTAACGTTTTTAATTTGCTCCTGCCTAGGCATAATTATTGGATTACTGATAGGATTAAGTATGTCAATGTTTTTGTCAGAGGTTGATGCAACAAAAGTTTTGTCGATAGTGTCGGCAGGATTTATATATATTTTTTTAACACCAGCGATAGTATATCCGCTAATATTTATGTATGGAACAAGCAGAATTGAAGTAATTCACTCTTTAGCTTTAGTAACTGTAACAGTAGTTTTTATGATAGCTATAGAAACAAATATAGCTATGGGGGTATTAATATCAATGTTAGCTTTTATATTATCATGCTTTTTATCAGTAAAAGTATTTGAAAATAAAGATTTATAATTTAAGGAGAGAACAATAATGAAGAAGTTTACAAAATTTTTGGCAAGTTTATTAGTGATGGCAACAGTTGTGCCAACAACTTATGCATCAACAGAGGAAGTAACTTTAACAGCAGATGATTATGCAACGTATTTGGTAGAAAATCTTGGGTTGCCAAGCATACAATATGCGATGATTAAAGATGGCGAAATTGTTACATCAGGGGCGACAGGTGTATACAGCCTAATTGATGGAACGCCTATTACAACAGACCATGTGTACGCAGTTGGCTCGGTGAGCAAAATGTATACAACAGCAAGTATTATGAAACTTGTTGATATGGGGCTTGTGGAGCTTGACGCACCTGTAACTACATACGTTGATGACTTTGTTATGAATGACGAAAGGTATATAGATATAACAGTGAGAATGTTGTTAAACCATTCTTCAGGAATTATGGAAGCAAGTTTGTCAAATGCAATTTTATATGGAGATAACGACACTAGCAAGGTAGACGGACTTATCCAAAGTCTTGCCACACAAAGACTTAAAGCAGACCCGGGCGAATTTTCGGTATACAATAACGGTGGATTTACACTTGCTGAAATTGTTGTTGAAAGAGTAAGTGGTATGTCATTTACAGAGTTTATCGAAACTTATATATCAGAGCCACTGGGACTTAGCGGCACACATACGCCAAAGTCAGATTTTGATTTGGATAATGTTGCAAAAGGGTATGGGGCAGCATATATGGGTGAAATAGTACAAGACTCGCCAACAGAAATGTTAAATCTTATAGGGACTGGCGGAATGTATAGCACAGCTGAGGAACTATGTTTATTTGCAGATGCGTTTTTCTTAGGTGAAGATATGCTGACAAAAGAGTCTATCGATATGACAAAAGCACCAGAGTATCAAAATGGTTTGTGGCTTGACGAAAAAACTAGTATGGAGTATGGACTTGGTTGGGACGAAGTAAATTTGTATCCATTTAATGAGCAAGACGTTCAAGTTCTTGTTAAAGGTGGCGATACTTTGCAATATCATGCAAGCTTAGTTGTTGCACCAGACCATGACATTGCAGTTGCTGTTCTTAGTTCAGGGGGTTCTTCAAGTTTTAATATGTCTATGGCTGGGCAAATGCTACTTGATGAGCTTATAAAAGACGGGGTTATGGAACAACCAGCGTATGAGATGGTTGGAAATCTTATACCAGAAGAATTGATACCTATTCCTGCAGAAACAATGGAGTATGCTGGACACTATGCAAACTTTTATGGTGCATACGAATTTGTGATGGACGAACAAGGTATAATGGAAGTATGGTTTGACGGCGAGAGTGCACCAATTTACCATATTGGTAATGGACAATTTACAAATGAATATGGAATGGAAATATTTGAGTTTGTGGAATTAGATGACAAAACGTACTTAAAAGCATATGCAACAGCTCACACAGGGTTATTACCTTTTATAGGAGATGGATTGTATTATCAAAAACTTGAGCCAAAAGAAATTTCAGATGAGCTAAAACAAGTTTGGGAGACAAGACTTGGCAAAACGTATTACTATTTAAACGAGAAATATACAAGTTTAATTTATACAGAGATGTTGCTTGCTGCAGTTATATATGACACGATGGATCTTGAGGGGTATGTTGGAAACTCGGAAATTATAGATGAAAATACACTACACACAAACATACAAATTCCAGGTATGATGGGGCGTGACACAATGGATTATTATTTTTATGAAGTTGATGGGGTCGAATATTTGGAAGTCGGTGGAAGTTTGTTAGTTGATGCAGACCAATTTGGATCGGTTGAAGCAGGCGTATATGAAATTGGTGCAGATGGATACGCACAGTTTTTTACGGTAGATGAAGATGTGCAAATATCGGTTGAGATGACAGGCGATGGGATATTTGCTTTGTATGACGCTGATATGATGTGTGTGTATCATTCATTGCTTGAGCCAAATAAAGTGCTTGAGGCGACTGAGGGTTATACGCTTATGTTTGCAGGTGAAGTTGGAACAAATTATACAGTAAAATAGATTTTTTGGGGGCGATTGTTTGCCCCCTTTTTGCATAGTTGATATTTGTAAGTGTTAGGGGTATAATAAATATAAAATATCGAAGGGCGTGATACAATGGAAAAACAAATAAATAACGATGACAGCATAATTACAAACCCACCACGTAAAATTGAGATTATAGATGATATTGTCTATATGTCGCCATCGCCAAATTTAAGACATAGTAACATTATGTGGGTTATAAATGCGTTTTTTAAGATGCACTTTAGGGGCAAAAAGTGTGAGTCTTACCAAGTGCCAAATATATACTACAATCCAGATAAGCCAAAAGACCACGTTATTCCAGATATAGCGATTATGTGTGAACCAGATAAATTTAAATTTTCGGGTTACTATGGAGTTCCAAGTTTGATAGTTGAAGTGTTATCAAGCAATCGCCGTGATGACCTGTTTGTAAAACTTGAATTATATGAACGCATAGGCGTAGGGGAATATTGGATAGTTGACCCACTAAGTAATACAATAAATCAGTACGTTTTAGTTGAAGGTAAATATGATTTGGTGCAGGTATATTGTTACTTGTTAGAAGAAGAACTTGAACAGCTTAACGAAGATGAAAGGGAACAGCACAGAACGTTTATAAATTCTAGTATTTTTACAGGGTTGAAAATTGACCTTGTAGATATTTTTGAAGATACTTTGAATATGTTAAAATAACATTGGACTGAGTTTCCTGCTTTTGTATAATACAAACAAATAAACATATAATATCCGTGAGGAGGATACGCCTATGAAAAATAAACCTAAATTAGATGAAAAACAAATGTTACGCCTATACGAAGTTAATACAATAGCTTTAGTTGCAAATATCACTGTTATTGGTGTAATGCTTATACTAAACTTTCCAAAGTACATGTCTAACGAAACATCAGCTATTGACCCGTCGGCTTTAGTGTGTATAATTTCAGCAACGATAGCAGCCCAACAATTAGCAGACTATAGACATACAAAAAAAGCTATAGGGTTAGTTTTAGGAATTTTTGCTGTCATTATTATGTTGTGGTGTGGCTTAGACTTATACCAACAAGGGGCAGTGTTGTAAACTAACCAAAAATAAATAACTTGACTTTACTACAAACATTTGGTACACTATACATTGCTATGCTGTTATAGCACAGTCGGTAGTGCACTACATTGGTAGTGTAGAGGTCACGGGTTCGATTCCCGTTAACAGCTTAAAAAAGAGTAGTGAACGTTTTTATCGTTCGCTACTCTTTTTTCGTTATTATTTTTGTGAAGAACCAAGTTTTCCATCTTTACGCTCCGATTCAAATGTTTTTAATGTGTCATAATCAATTTCAGTTGGAACAACTTTTGGAACGACAGTTACAATACATTGTGCAACAGCTTTTGTATATGGATATATAATAGGGTTTTCAATGTTTGTTGGCAAAACAACGCCTTCTTTTGCGATTATAAGAGCTGTGTCGTTGTGATTTGTAAGCCCTACAAACCATTCACCACGATAGCCAGAGTCTATAACCCCTGCCCTTTGACCGATGCCAAGTGAGCCGTTTGAGCCACGTTCTTTTAATATTGCCACATAATCACTACTAAATGCTGATGCAATTCCCGTTGGCACCATAACTGTTTGGTGTGGCTTAATTATAATATAGTCATCGTCAAAACGAGCATATATATCAAATGCTCCGTCTTCTTCTCTCTTTGATGGAATTATCCCATCTTGATGTGTTTTTGCAAAATATATAACTGATTTATCCATTAGTAATTCTCCTTTATGCTGGCATTGCGTATAATACAACTTTGTCGACCACGAGGCTTTGTTGTACATCTATTAGACGCTGGTTACTACTTCCTACAAACAACAATCGATAATCTTGTTTGTCTTCCATAAACGGACCGTCAACCAATACATCACAATATTTTAGTATATCAAACGTTGCTTTTTGTTGCAACAAATCTTCATATAAGTATCCCGAATATAGCCAAATGCTTTTGCCAGTTCGTAGCCTAATGTTGCGAAGTAACTCGCTTAATGCTTTGTCTGCCGTTTGATCCATAGGCTCTCCGCCTAATATAGATACTCCTTGTACTTGTGGCTGGTTTATGTGTTCTATAAATGCTTCTTCAACTTCCTCTGTCCACTTATTGCCGTTTTTAAAATTTTTATACTCTTCATTAAAGCAACCGAGGCAGTTTCTAGTACAGCCTGATACAAATAGAGTGGTGCGTATCCCTATCCCGTTGGCAGTATCATATTTTCTTATTTGAGAGTAATACATGTCATCACCTTAACTTTATTTTGGATTGCTTGAAACCCTACACCCCTTATAGGTGCAGGACTCTATTTTTAATTTCTTTTGTCTTACCGTTATTCCAATAGTTATCACCTAGATAACCACACGTTCGGCGTATCACGTTCATTTTTGCTTGGTCAGTATTTTGGCAGTTTGGACATTCCCACTCAAACTTAGTGTTTATCGTTATTTCTCCCTCAAATCCACACACATGACAGCAGTCCGATTTTGTGTTAAACTCTGCGTATTGAATGTTATCATAAATATATCTAACAAGTTGGCGTAACGCTTCTACATTCTTTGACATATTTGGTATTTCTATATATGATATGCACCCACCTGTTGAAATAACTTGAAATTGGCTCTCAAACTGCAATTTTGAAAATGCATCTATTTCTTCACGCACATCAACGTGGTAACTATTTGTATAGTAACCTTTGTCCGTTATATCTTCAATTTCACCAAAGCGTGCCATATCAATTTTTGCAAATCTGTAGCAAAGTGATTCAGCAGGACTGCCATAAAGCCCAAAGCCAAGCCCTGTTTCTTTTTTCCATCGTTCAACTGTGTCACCCAAGTGATTCATAAGCTCTAAGGCAAATTGTGTTCCACGTGGGTCAACGTGTGACACACCTGTCATAAGTTTTGTAACTTCGTATAGACCGATATATCCAAGTGATATAGTTGAATAGCCGTTCATCAACAACTCGTCGATTGTTTCGCCTTGCTGCAAACGTGCAATCGCCCCATGTTGCCAGTGTATTGGTGACTCATCTGAAAGTGTGCCTTTTAGGGCGTTGTGTCTACACATAAGAGCTTCAAAACACAAATCTAAGCGATTGTCTAGCAAGCCCCAAAACTTGTTTAAATCGCCTTGTGCGATGATTCCTATTTGAGGCAAGTTTAGACTTACAACACCTTGGTTAAATCGTCCCTCAAATTTGTATTCGTCGTTTTCATCTTTCCAAGGCGATAAAAAGCTTCTACAGCCCATGCAAGAGAAAATTTGTCCCTCATAAATTTTACGCATTTCTTTTGATGAAATATAATCTGGATACAAACGTTTTGCACTGCATTTGATTGCTGTTTCTGTTACGTAGTCAAACTTTCCGCCAGTTAGGTTGTTGTATTCATGAAGAACGTAAACCAATTTTGGGAAAGCAGGCGTCGTATATATACCTTTTTGATTTTTTATGCCTTCAAGTCTTTGGTGCAACACTTCTTCAACTATTAATGCAACTTCTTCCACGTATGGGTCAGTTTCATCAATATTTAAAAACAGTGTAACAAAAGGACTTTGACCATTTGTCGTCATAAGGGTATTTATTTGAAACTGCACTGTTTGTACACCTGATGCAAGTTCTTTTTGTAACAGTGCATCAACTGTTTTAAGTAGCTCGTCTTTATCTGAAATTGTATCTTTTAATAAATTGTAATATTTTTCTTTGCTACGTCGTAAGTATTTACCTAGGTGTCTTATATCAACTGATTGTCCGCCATATTGGCTGCTTGCAACTTGTGCAATAATTTGTGTCATAACTGTGCACGCAACTTGAAAGCTTTTTGGCGATTCTATCATTCGTTTGTTTATCACTGTACCATTGTCAAGCATGTCTTGTATGTTTATTAGACAGCAATTAAAAATTGATTGCATGAAATAATCCATGTCATGAAAATGTAATACGCCGTCGTCATGTGCCTGTACTATTCTAGCGGGCAGTTTTTTTCTTCTTGATATGTCTTTTGAAACTTCACCTGCAATTAGGTCACGTTGAGTTGATGCCATTAGAGGATTTTTGTTGGAATTTTCGGTCATAACTTCCTCGTTTGTAAGTTCAATTAGCCCTAATATGCTATTATCAGTTGTATTTATTTCACGCTTGAAAGCTTGAATAGCTCTGTATCCCTCATAAGCTTTTGCGGTTAATTGATGGTCATTTTCTATAAGCTTTAAGTATACATATGTTTCAATTTGGAAAATAGTAGGATTTACGTTGATTGTTGAAAAAATATCTTTAATTTCTTTGGCTATTTTTTCGGCTATATGTTCATCAACTATACCACTACCATATTTCATTGACTTTAAGATAGCGTTATAAATTTTTCTTTCGTCAAAGAGGGCTGTTGCACCATCTCGTTTTATCACTTGCATAAATAATACCTCTTTTCGTTCAATGGGATTTAGTACCCTTATATTGTATAGCGGAAATTAAATAATTTAAAGTATTGACATTTTAAGGTAAGTGTGTTTATAACGTGACAGCAAGGGACAAGCACGTCAAAAAAACTCTAGACTATTGGTGTGTTAGGGGATATAATGATACATAGAAAAAATTAGTGTAGGAGGGAATTATTATGAAGAAAAAATTTGGTGCTTTGGTCTTGGCAACAAGCATGTTTTTTGTCGCAGATAGTTATGCGATGGACTTTAGTGAAATACCGTTTAGTGCGACTGATATAACTACTGAGGGAACGATAACTTTAAATTTAGGTGGGGAAGAGTATGAGGCGACATTTACTCAGTGTGGTTACATTATAATAGACCAACTGTTTGATGAGGCAGGAAACGAGTTTTCGCATTTGCCAGCAGGAGAGATACAAACATCGTTTACGGTTCAAGACTTTATGGAGCATGTGCCAGACTTACAATGTTACATTTTAGGTGATTATACCTACATAAATGCAAGTTATTTTGAGGACTTTTTTGGGCTTGATTTGACGGGCATTAACTATGAGTATTTGGGATTTGTACAATCGGACTTAGAGAAATATGAGGACGTGTTTAGCTCTATGCTGTCTTATGCAACTGTTAGCAACTCACTAGTTGATGAAAGTGTGTATAGACAATGGACAACTACTGTTATGAGTGGGAATGAAATTGTGCTTGGGCAAAACTTTGAAGTTGTTGTAAACTATGTGCTTGAGGCAACTGAGGCAGATATTAAAGAAGTT
>LNZQ01000188.1 GCA_002007315.1 Epulopiscium sp. Nele67-Bin004 | reverse complement strand
TGCTAAACACCCATTGTCTATCACCTTTAGTGCCTAACGTAATGTATGTGTCACTCATACACCCTAATTAGATTTTATTTCAACATAGGCTATCCTTACTATTTTTTCTGCTTTCGCACCGTCATAATGTGATTTCTCCACTATTGTGGTTGTAAGGCTTTAGGGGTTAAAAGCAATTAACGTAGAGTACGCACCATTTACATGATACGCAGGGCTTTCTATTTTAAAAATCTATCTATATAAAACGAGATTTTCTCAGATTTTTATAGATTTGCTATAACAGTTTTATAACCCATTCGTCATCTTTTAGTTTGTCGTGCATATCTTGCTTAAACTCATCTTGGTCAAGCGTGTTTAAAGTTGCTTGTCCTTCTTTTAAGTTTTCGTGGTTCATCCAGTCCCATCTAATCAGCTCTTTTAATAGTACAGCATCTATAGTTTTTATCGTTAGTCCAAATTCCAACAACAAAAAGTAGTACGCACTTTTTTTATGTGCAACTTTGTCATAGCCTTTGTCATCCCAATATGTTGCTATTGATTCAAAGAAATCAAACGGCGACTCATACAACGTAAATAAATATTCCAAAGTTGCCTCAAATCGTTCACTGTTGTAATATCTTTCCAACATTTCTTCAACAAGATGTAACTTTAACACTTCTTTATACGATAAATAGTTTGTATATAACACCTCATACGGTGGCAAATCTTTGTATACAATACCATATTTCTCTGCATCGTTATATAGCCCTGACCCCTTTAGCACTTTTAAAAAGCCCAGTTGCAATTGCTCTGGACGAATACTTATAACTTCATTAAACGAGTTTCTAAATGATGCATAATCTTCGTATGGCAATCCCACTATTAAATCTAAATGTTGATGTATCGTTCCAATTTCTTCAATTTTTAGTGATATCTTCTTTATTTCAGAAAATGGCATCGGACGTTTTATAGCGTCCAAAGTTTTTGGATTTGTTGATTGTACGCCTATTTCAAATTGAATTAGACCTTCCCTAGCATTTTTTAGCACCTCAAACATTTCATCTCGCATCATTTCTGCTGCTATTTCAAAGTGAAAATTTGTTATGCCATTGTCGTTATCTATTATATATTTCCATATGCTTATAGCAAAATTTTTGTTGGCATTAAAAGTTCTATCAACAAACTTTACTTGAGGTAAATTTTTATCCAAAAAATATTGTAAGTCATCAAGCACACGTTCAAGCGGCATAAATCTAACACCTGCTATCGCTGATGAGAGGCAATATTGACAACTAAACGGACAACCCCTAGACGCTTCATAATATATAATTTTATTGTTTAGGTCAGTCATATCTTTGTATACAAAAGGTAAATCTTTCATATTTAGTGGTTTTCTAGGTTTGTTTGCAACTATTTCGTTATTTTTTTTATATATAAGTCCATCTATCTCTGATATATCTATTGAACTTTTAGTTCGGTAATCTAAATATTGTTGCCAAGTTATTTCGCCTTCACCTTCCATAACAAAATCTATAGGTAAATCAAGCACCAAGTTTCTGGAATTATATGTTACTTCTGGGCCACCAAGTATAAAAGTTGTGTTTGGTAGCACCTTTCTAAGTGTTGGAATAATATTTGTAATATATTCTATGTTCCATATATAGCACGAAAAGCCTATTATATCAGGTTGCAAGTTGTATATTGATTTGATTATTTGATTTTCATCGTGGTTTATCGTTAATTCTAAAATTTGTATATCGTCTTTGTATTCGGTACAAAATTCTTTTATATATCGTAATGCAAGCGATGAATGAACAAATTTTGCATTAAACGACACTAGTAAAGTTTTCATTCGTCCTCCTCCTTTTAATATAAGTATACCATAATTTTCTAACTTTTAAACACAAAAAAATAGATACTAACTGAGAGATCCACTCACTTAGTATCTATTCTAACTCTTAGTAGTTAAAACCACCGTCATTTAACGTTCCACCGTTTACACCGTAACCACCGTTAATTCCGTAGCCACCGCCGTATCCAGCATCACCATATCCATTATATCCGCCACCGCCATAAGTACCATCACCAGTTACTCCATAGCCACCGCCGTATCCACCATAACCATCGCCGTAGCCATCTGCACCATAGCCATATCCATCAGTAGTTGAGTCATAACCTGCTGCACAACCTACGAAAGCAATTGAACTAATTAATCCTAAAGTTAATATCATAGCTTTTTTCATATTGATTTCTCCTTTATAAGTAAGATTATAGGGTTATTATTAGCAGTATACGGGCGTTTTATGCAAAAAATTTTACACCATTTATAGGCAAATTTAGTCTAAAATGACAACCATTGTATCAACAGCGATATTATCCACTAGCCAATTTGCCATATCTTCAGGCAAAATAATTGAGCTTCCATATTGAGGTTTACCAAGTTGTGACTCTGAATAATCTAAAACGTTCCAGTATTCATCTCTATATACGCCATGAATAGTTAAACCTTCAGATAATTTTAGCCAGTTGCTTGCACCTCGTTTTGTCACGCTGTCATAAAAACTTTCGCCTTTTTCTAAAACATAATATGTTCCCATTTGAAGCTTATTTATGTTTGTACCAATAGAAGCAATTGATTGTTTTATAACATTTTGGCCTCTATAAACTACCACCTTACTTTCTTCTCCCATGTGTATAGCAATCCAAATTCTATCTTCTTTAATAGGAACAGTTGTAAAGTGAACGTCGTATTTATCACTTTTTTCACCTGTTGGACTAACAATTTGAACTTGGGCTTCATATAGAGTGTCAGCTGAAAGCAAGTTGTTAAAATAAAAGACTGCTCTATGCTCGTCTATAATTTGCCCAACTATCGTTTTATCATTCACATATAAATATGCTTCTTGTATAGTTGTATCCGAAGTTATGCTAACTTTTGGATAAATCCCAATCCAGTTGCTATCATTTGGAGGAGTGATTTTTGAAATTTGTGGTTTTTTGTCCGTTTCAAGTGTAACATATTGATCACTATCCAAAATATCTCCAGAGCTTGAAATTAGTCCTGCTTTAAATGTAATAACATACTCTCTATTATTTTCCATATTGGTTACAGGAGTAAATTTGAAAATTGTTGACTCTGCAGTTGAAGTTGAATTAAGTCGTGTAGTGTTTATCGCTTCTATTTCAAACTCATGTTCAGAGTCGATATATCTTCGCAATGTATCAATTTTTATTGGAGTATTAAACTCAACTTCAAAGGTGTGGTCAGTTGCTATAATCAACTTTTCAGTTGGAGCAACCACTTCAATTTCAGTTTTAAAGTCTATCATTATAGTTTTATGTTTTGATATGGGGGCGTACTGAGTTGGAGCTTTATCAATTTCTATTTTGACAGTTTGTCCCTTAATATCGCCAAGTTCTGTAACTTCAAGTGCTACTATATGGTCGTCAATCCACCTTACTTCAACTTGAATATCTTCAGGGTTTGAAAAAGCAGGGGTAACGGTTACATTTTCAAGAAACGTATCTTGATCCATAGGCAAAATGAAATTTATTATAATTTCTGCTTTACTTCCTTCAACTGTTATGTCTGATATGCTTCCAAAACTTAGTATGTACGTACTAACAACAAAAAATAAAGCTATTGTAGCAAAAATAACTACATCTTTTCTATGCATTGTTTTCATCCTTTCTCTAGGCGTTTTTAATATATATATGTGCATGTCCACTTTATAATAACCATAAGTTGTAGTTGTACAATACTTTATTTTGTAGTATAATTAATAGTATAGTTTTAACAAAGGAAGTAATTTTATGAAAATATTAGTTGTAGCAGATCAAGAAAGCCCATACATTTGGGACTATTTTGACAAAAGTAAATTTGAAGATATTGAACTTGTTATATCTTGTGGAGATTTAAAAGCCTCGTATTTGTCTTTTATTGTAACAATGTTGCCTGTGCCACTAATTTATGTACCTGGCAATCACGACAAAAAATATGTTGATAATCCACCAGAGGGTTGTATTTGTATTGATGATGAAATATTTGAATATCGAGGTATACGTTTTGCAGGACTTGGCGGTTGTATGGAATATACAGGCGGTACATATCAATATTCTGAAAAACAAATGTGTAAACGTGTAAAAAAATTGTTGAAAGCGACAAAGAAAAAAGGTGATATTGACGTCTTAGTAACGCATGCACCAACATTTCAAATTGGAGATGGCGAAGATAGATGCCATACAGGATTTGAAAGCTTTTTTCAGATTTACAACAAAAACACACTTAGATTTCATTTTCATGGTCATCAACACTTAAATTATTCCCCAAAAGCATCAAGATTTCATTCATATAACGATATACAAATTATAAACGGATTTAATTATTATATATTAGAGATATAACAAAAAGCCCCTTGTATTGTGCGAGGGGCTTTAAATTTATAAATTTAATTCTTTAATAATTTCTTGCACAAACTGTAGCTCTAATGCAAGTTCTTTAGCTATTTGCTCATCTGTCCACTTTAAGCGAGCATGCAACGTTTTTATTTCGCCCTGCACTAAACCTTTCTCCACACCTTTTTCTATGCCTTTCTCCATACCTTTTTCTATACCTACTTCATAACCATCTTCATATGCTTCTGTTCTAAAAACTTCCTCAACAGCTTTTGCATCATATTCTGATAATATAAATCCCATAGCTTCACTTCCTTTCATTTTTAAAAAGTCTTTCAATTTATTTTGTTCGATACTGTTATTTATCGCTTCTTTAATTGCTTCGACTTTATCTAGTCCAGATTTTTCATTTTGTCTAACTCTATCAATCAAGTACGAGTATCCCTCCAAAGTTGGTGATAACTCCATTAGATTTTTATTAAATCCCTTGTTAATATTATAGACAGTAACTGTAAGTTCTATATCACCAATATTTTCTCCATCTACACCTTTTTCAATATATGCTTCTGAAAGCTTGATAGTTGATACTTCTGGACGTTTTCTAGTTCCATTATATAGCTCAACAAATTTTGGCGTTGGTATTTCCACTAGTTTGCTACCGTATAACTTCGCTTTATCAACTAGTTGCTCAAGCTGTCTAACATAGTAAAATAACGTTCTTAGTGGCATGTTCGGATTATAAGTTGATTGATGCTCATAGATGTTTAGTGTGTTGCCTATCAAAAACGATACATCATTTTTAACTTGCAAATATATAACATCTTCTAGTGTGATGTCTATTAATTCAACATCTTCTGTATAATTTGAACCGTTTAATGCGTTATACAGCTCAATTTTCACTTTTTTGCTTTGGAGTAATGCTCTAAGCAAAGTATCTTTCACTTGTCTGTTTAAAGTAATTGCTCGTAGAGAATCTGCAATTTTTCGTTCATGATTAGGCGTGTCTGTTATTCCTAACAAGTAATCTGCATTAACACAAAAAAAGTTTGCTAGATTTTTTAGATTGGTTATATCTGGTTCTTGCTGATTTTCTTCATATAACTCTATCAGTTTGGCTGATATGTCTAGTTTTTCGCCTAGTTGATTTTTGGTTAAATCGTGGTCTATTCTAAGTTGCTTTAGCCTTACTCCTAATTTTTCATTTTTCATTTGTTTTCCCCCTAGTTAGTTTCTAGTATATATGACTTTTTTCACTAATTCAATATGTTGTGTAAGTTTTTTATTAGTAATTTTCTCGCCTACACATCACAAAAAGATTTGTTGGCATATTCCCCAATTTTTTGAAAAATATCTTGTAAATTATTACCTAGAGGGGGTATAATAAGTTATGTTTAAATAATGAATTGGAGGGTTTATAATGATTAATATAGCAATTTTAGGTTGTGGTACAGTTGGCGGAGGCGTTTGCAAACTTATCATGCAAAATTCCGACGATATAAATAAACGTACTCATAAAAAAATTAACGTAAAAAAAGTTCTAGTTAGAACAATCGAAAAAGCACAAGCAATAGGGCTACGTGATGACCAAATTTGTACTTCTTATGACGAAATACTAAATGACGACGACATTCAAATCGTTGTTGAACTTATGGGAGGTCTTGACTTTGCTTATGACTGTATTATAAAAGCAATTAATGCTGGCAAAAACATAGTTACTGCAAACAAAGACTTAATCTCTGTAAAAGGAGAAGAAATTTTCAAACTTGCTGAAGAAAAACAAGTTGATGTATGTTACGAAGCAAGCGTTGGAGGCGGTATCCCAATAATAGGCTCTATGCAAAACATTTTATGTGCTAACACATTTAGCGAAATAGTTGCAATCTTAAACGGAACAACAAATTATATACTATCAAAAATGTATGACTTAGGTTTATCATATGAGGACGCACTAAAACAAGCCTCAGACTTAGGATACGCCGAAGCTGACCCAAGCTCTGACGTCGAGGGAACAGACGCAGCCCGTAAAATATCAATACTTGGTAGCATCGCTTTTAACTCAAGATTTACATTATCTGATGTATATTGTGAGGGTATCACAAAAATTGGAGAAAAAGACATCACTTTAGCAAAAAGACTTGGATATACAATAAAACTTATCGCAGTGGCAAAAGAAATTGATGACAAAGCTATCCTTTTTGTTCGTCCTGCTTTCGTTCCACTTAGTCACCCTCTTTCTTCTGTAAACGACAGCTTTAATGCTGCATTTATTAAATGTGACGCTGCCGATGAAGTTATGTTATACGGTAGAGGTGCTGGGTCTATGCCTACAGCAAGCTCAGTTGTTGGTGACATAATGACTATTTGTCAAAACATAAATACGAACACAACAGGAAAACTTGGTTTAACTTGTTACCGTGAAAAAGAAGCTCTACCTGTTACATCTCTTGTGTCTGCGTTTTGCTTGAGATTTAGAGTAACAGACAAACCAAACGTACTTGCGGGCGTTGCAAGCGAACTTGGTAAAGCTAACGTTAGTATTGAATCTATAATTCAATCACCAGTTGCAAATACAAACACTGCAAGCCTAACAATTATTACACACCCAACTTCAGAACAATCATTACGTGATGCTATATCTAAATTAAAAGAAAAAGACTATGTTATTAAAGCAAATATCTTTATGTGTCTTAACAGCATAGATTAATAGAATATTTAAGGAGGGGTTTTTATGGAATATATCAGTACTAGGGGGCACGGCGAAGCTGTATCTTCAGCAAACGCAATAGTTAAAGGGCTTGCTCCAGATGGGGGTTTATACACTCCATATAAAATAATACAATTATCTGAATATGAGATGAACGCTATCACAACTGCAAGCTATATCGAAGTGGCAAAAATCGTATTTTCTAAGTTTTTAAGCGACTTTTCAGTGCACCAGATAAGCACTTGTGTAAATAAAGCATACCAAGATACTTTTAAAAGCGACGAAGTTACACCTATTCACAACTTAACAGATAAAACTAAAGTTTTGGAACTATGGCACGGACCAACTTCAGCATTTAAAGACGTTGCATTACAAGCGTTGCCACATTTGCTTACAACTTCTGTACAAATTATTGGCGAAAAAGACGATATCGCAATAATAGTTGCAACTTCTGGGGACACTGGAAAAGCTGCACTTGAAGGGTTTAAAAACGTTGATGGAACTCAAATTGTAGTTATGTATCCAAACAAAGGTGTTAGTAATATCCAAAAACAACAAATGGTAACTCAAGAGGGTAACAACGTAAATGTTATTGCTATCCAAGGAAATTTTGATGATGCACAATCAGCAGCAAAAAAAATATTTACTGACTCGGCAATCGAAAAAGAATTCCTTGACAAAAATATTAAACTGTCTAGTGCAAATAGTATAAACTGGGGTAGATTATTGCCACAAATAGTGTATTATGTGCGTAGCAGTTTCACTATCCAAAAAAATGAGAAATTAGCCGATGATGAACTAATCGACTATATCGTTCCAACTGGAAACTTTGGAAACATTCTTGCGGCATACTACGCCAAACAAATGGGTGCCTCTTCAGCCATGATTGGCTGCGCAACAGTTGATTTAAAGGTGATGAGAGGAGCTGATTTGATTGGCCATGACTGAAGTCAGCTGTGATCACACCCACACACGTGCAGCCCTCCTACTTCTTTGCTGTGCCAAAGGCGCACTTTGCGCCTGGTGCACCAAATTGCCAAAAACGATTTTGCCACACCTACTTGTGGTGTCTAGCGCAGCTTTGCCTACGCTGCGCCAGATTCACAAAAATAACCCTAACCCAAGGCACGACGGTGATAGATTTAGACCTTAAAGGAAGGTGTATTTTGGGTGTAGTGCTACACCGTGTGTGTGTTGTCTCTAATCCCCTTTAAAAGCCAGACTTGGACGAAGGTGCATCGCCATTTGATGGCGGAGACAATCAGTCACAGATGTGAGCACTTACGAACGAGCAGCTCATCAGTCATTATTGAAGCTCCCTGAGGTGAGGCAGGCGTAGGAAGAGAGTCTCCTCGTCTTCTGGCGTCACCAGAACAGCGACACAAAGCTGAAAGACGTAAAATGACATCAAGAGATGAGGAAAGCACAAGCTTCACTGCGGACAGTGATGCACTGATGGGCTATCTGACTTATGATGAGGAATCTCGCTGTGCGTCCACGTGTCACAAGCAGAGTACGCGCCTTGTCAGCGTGCTTGTGTACACATATCCAGATAGTGCTCTCTGTAAATAACAGGACGACACTGCTCCAGACTTTAGACGTGGTTTTTGTTGCTTTCTGGTGCCATGAGATAGCAATGCGACCACAATGCGGTTGAATAAAGTTAACTGATGCAGTAACAGTATTGTTTGGTGTCTCATATATACATATAGGCCTACTGCATTCAAAGAAATCTCAGCAGTACTTCTGTCACAAAAATTCATGTTTATATTTTCTCACAAATCAAACAATGACGCTTTATGCCTCCTGTGAAACCATTTCAAAGTTAAATGAGACAAAATTTAGTTTTGTTTACAATTTTTTTCTTTTAAATCTTTCATTTCCATGAGTGTATAGAACACTTTTCCTGCACTAGTCCTAAACTGACACTATAACCCTAAACCAGTGTGGACAACAAAAAAAGTAAAACAAAATTTTGTAAGTTGCAACTGTAAAATAAACAATTGTTGACAAAAGAGTAAAACCTAAAGTGAAAAAATACAAAAAAATAAAATTATTCGGACAGGCTGACAAAATGAAGTATCTAAAGAAATGTAGACATTGAAAAAAATGCTGCACCTTTTCAGTGAAGGTGTCTTTATGGAAAACAGTGATGGCGTCATCAAAAGGAAGTCAAAAAAACAGTTCAAACAGCATCTGAACTCTCCACCTAAAGCCCTCTTGAATATCTGAGCCACTCTCTGGCCTTCACAGAAGTGTGATCAGACTTTGATGTTGTATCTACTGTGGACTTTAAAGGCAAGGGTGGAGCCTGAAGCCTTTAAAATACATCTTTCTGTGCCATACGGAGACAATCTCTGTGCCATCACACACAGTTTATTGACTGTCAGATGTTCAGTATGTAGCTACTTCCTGTCTAATTTGCTTAACATGCGCTGTGGATGTGAGTGGCTTCTTAACAGCGATTTTTTTTCTAGCTTCATGTAGCCCAACTTTGTTTTTGTTTTGTTTTTCTCTTCCATGCGTAGTGGAAGAAATACTGGTTTGTTCTGACAGATCACAGCCTGAGATACTACAAGGATTCAATTGCAGAGGAGGTGAGATTTTTTTTATTCTTTATTGCATATTTCTACATTGAACAGTTCATTGTTTTGCTTCATATTTGCCCTGTGTTACCTCAGGCCTCTGATCTGGATGGTGAGATCGACCTGTCAACTTGCTGCAATGTAACTGAGTACCAGGCTCAACGCAACTATGGCTTCCAAATACATGTAAGAGGCTTTGCCTTCTCATTAAGTACAAATATTTGCACTCTTCACATTCAGTTCATATTCAGTTATTCAGATATTTATTTGCATTTCATCCTTCCATATATCTCTTATCTTTTCAATAAAAACAAAAACCTGTATACATTGTACTGTGATCCATCACAGTGATCCTGTAAAAATGTATACAACGCATGTGACTTTTGCTATAAAAAGTTTAATTATGTTTTGATTACTGTTGAAACTGTGTTAGAGAGGCAACAGTATGGTTTCTCTGTTTAGATGTAGTTTGAGTGTTGTTGGGTTTAACTACAGTTTGTGTCCAGTTTTTTGCTTGTCTTTATATGAAATTGAGGTAAACAAAAATACTACAGTAAAAAAAACCTTTTAAGTATAATTCAGTCCAATGCAATGTAAATATAAACACCTTTTAATATGCAAAATAATTTATACTTCATGGTATGTTTAAATGTTTAGACCCAGGAGGGAGTGCACACTCTGTCTGCCATGACAGCAGGGATACGCAGGAACTGGATCCAGGCAGTGATGAAGAATGTCAGACCCTCCAATGCCCCTGATGTGGCAAGGTCGGTACAATCATGTCGACGCTGCTGCACACGTTTCAACCATGATGATGGATAATCTAGTCTCCGATTTAAATAAGAAAGATGTTGAAACCAGGATGCCCACTGAATGCGTCAGTATTATGTTGCATCACGGCTCCATCGCTGCTCTGTCACATCTAAAAATAACATGTAATCCTGTAGTAGAGCTGTTTCAAGGTCCTGATACAACAAAGCCTCGTTTCCACTGAGCAGTACAGGTCAGCACAGTACTCTGAGGAACGGTACCCCTAGAACTTGCTCGCGTTTTCGCTGCCGACCGTACCCTTACTTGGTGGGCGGGATATGTGCCGGATGCCAGATGCACCTGTGAGAGCGCCCCACCACTTTAATTTCCAGGTGAAAAAAATTTCACCTGCATGAACCGGTAGAAATTCACACGCATTCTGTAGTGTTTGAAGATCTGATGGTTTTGAGTTAGATGTATCATTTAACACTAGCTCTTCGTAAGAAGTCCGGGAAAACCTCTTTGTCTTTTTTGCTATAGTATTAAGGATTTCACCCAAGAGTGGTTTCACCTTAGTCTTTTTTTTTTTTTTTCGTCTTTCTTTCTCCTACTACAATCAAAAGGCTGAAAAAACCCACATCATTTACAA
>LNZQ01000187.1 GCA_002007315.1 Epulopiscium sp. Nele67-Bin004 | reverse complement strand
ATTCCCCACTGCTGCCTCCCGTAGGAGTCTGGGCCGTGTCTCAGTCCCAGTGTGGCCGTTCACCCTCTCAGGCCGGCTATGGATCGTCGCCTTGGTGAGCTGTTATCTCACCAACTAGCTAATCCAACGCGGGTCTATCCTGTGCCGATAAATCTTTTCTAACTCTATCATGCGATACTGTTAGCTTATGCGGTATTAGCGTTTGTTTCCAAACGTTATTCCCCTGCACAGGGCAAGTTACCCACGCGTTACTCACCCGTCCGCCACTAACTACCGAAGTAGTCCGTTCGACTTGCATGTGTTAAGCACGCCGCCAGCGTTCATCCTGAGCCAGGATCAAACTCTCATTAAAAAAGTTTGTCATCTGACATTACTTTAGTACTATTTGTACTCATTTTTTGTTGCTATAAATAACAACTGAATCGACTGGTCTTAATTCTTGATACTATTCTATTTTCAATGTTCATAACTTCTTTACTTGTCCGCTTGTTGTTGCTGACTCGTATAATATTACACTATACATTTACATATGTCAACACCTTTTTAAAAAAAATTTGATTTTTTTGGAAAAAAATATCCCTCAGCTTCCGCCAAGGGGTATTAAATGTAGATTTATCCTACAACTTTCTGCAATTCTTCTACTTGTTCTGTAATCTCATGACTAATACCTGCACTACATCTAGCAAATGATGTAGCAGTATTCATCTGTACATTTAAGTTATCAGTTGTACCTGACAATCCTTTAACTGATACTTGCTGAACTTTACTTGTTTCAAGTAGTTCTTCACTCATATCAACAGTTTTATTGATAGTTTCTGCAATACTACTTAGTGCTGAGTCCGTATCTTTAGCAATATTTTGTCCTCTATCTACTATTTCAAGTGTATTTTGGATAATTTCTTCGATTTCTTTTACAGTTTCAGAACTTTTGTTTGCAAGTTCACGAATTTCACCTGCAACAACTGCAAACCCACGGCCAGCTTCTCCGGCTCTTGCAGACTCAATCGCTGCATTAAGTGCAAGTAAGTTTGTTTGGCTTGCAATACTTTCGATTACTTTAATAATTTCTCCAATGCTTATACTTGATTTATTGATATCATCCATTGTTGAAATCATATTTTGCATGTGCTCTGTTCCTATGCTAGCTTTATCTCTAGCTTCAATAGAACTTTTGTTCGTTGCTTCAATTTGTGAGATACTTTGATCAAACGTGTTTGACAATTCATGAATAAGATTGTTAAACTCCAGAATAATTTGTTCTTGACCATCTGCACTGCTCTCAACTCCTTGCACTCCTCTTTGAAGGTCATTTGAAATACGCATAAGTTGTTTTGTGATGTCTGAAATTTTCTCTAAATTATCTGTTTTTGCTTCTGACATTTTTATAGTGGCATTGTACGCCGAAACATCTTGAACAACCTCAACATGTCCAACACGCTCTCCTTTTGAGTTTTGCACGTATGCCACGTTTACTTGCATATCTTCGAATACCGTTGTGTCTTTTCCTGAACTTAAACAGTTTATCCCACAACTATCCGAGTTACATATTGGTGCCCCCCAGTTTGAACATTTTTTGCCTATAAATTCTTCTTTGCTTTTTCCAAATCTTGATGTTACTGCTTTATTTACATAAATCCAGTTTCTATCTTTGTCTGTTGCAGAAATAATTAGTGGAATAGCATCTAAAATCCCTTCAAATTGTTCTGCTTTGGAATTGGCGATTTGTAACATTCTTAATAAGAAAACTATTACGCCAAGTAAAATAAATATTATCCCTAACCATAATAACATAAAATTATTTATTACTACTTCTAATCCATATGTAGAAAATAGTAATTTACCTCCTTTTTGTTGTATAATTTACTACCTATAATAATTATACTGTAAGTTTTTGGCTTTGTAAATAAGATATTTCTGTTAAATTTTTGTCGAAATACGTCTTATATCTTTCTCTCGATAATTACTTTATTGTCCTCTTGACTTACATATAATCGTTGTGCTATAAGGTCTATCTCAAAATTTGCCATACTTGAATATATATCTGTATTTTGCAAAACATGCACTGTAATATTTTCTGTTTCCACACCTAATCTGATCAGCACAGCTCTAGCCCCTACAAATTGTACTCTAGTAGTTTTTTCTACATAACAATCTAACACTTGACCCTTTATATCAATAAAAACATCAGTGTCCTCATCTCTTTCCAACACATTAAAATCTAAGTTTGTACATACCCTATTATCTATAATCATATTCCGCTCCTTAATTTTTATGCATAAAAAAAATCCTTATAAACCGTTTATGTCGCTTTATAAGGATAAGTATTGACAGATTTTTTGTTATTTAAACTTCTTAGCTATTAATTTCCAAAGAACATATTAACCAGTTTCACCAATTCTTTCATAGAAGGCTTACTAAGTTGAGCATCTGCCCCTATTTCTTCACCTTTATGTTGCAATTCTTCTGTTATTAGAGATGAGAAAATTATAACTGGAAGTTCTTTTAGAGTTGAATCTTCCTTTATAGATCTTGTTAAACTATATCCATCAAGAATTGGCATCTCAATATCTGTAATAACAAGGTCAACTTCTTGTCTAAATTTATGCCCATGCATTTCTTTTATACCAAATAAGTAATCTTTTGCTTCTTTACCATTTTCAAATAATTTTAAGTTGCTGTATCCTGCTTCTTCAAGCACACATTTAATCATAGCTCTAATTGCTTTTGAGTCTTCTGCAAGAACTATTTTTTGCGAACGTTGTATAGCAGAACCAGTATTTCCAGAACCGTCATAGAAGTTTCCTATTCCAGCTTTGATAGTAATACTTTCAAAGTCTAGTAGTATTATAATCGTTCCATCAATCATTAAACTACCTATACTCATTGTATCTTGTCTTACGTTATTAGTTTGTTTTATGTCGTTCCAAGAAATTCTTCTAATACCTTCAACTTGGTCAACCAAAAACACTACTTTAGTTTCATTAAATTCACATAGTAAGCCTAAATTACTTTTATAGTCTTCCGTACGTTTGCCATGAAGTGCATAACTTAAATCAATTACTACGTCCATATCCCCACGTATGTTTGTAAGACCTGCAACTTCTTCCGTTGCATTTGGCAGAGGCGTAACTTCATCAATTGTAACTATTCCTTTTATTTTAAGTACATTAATAGCATAGTGTTTGTTGTTAACGATAAATTCTACAACTTCAACTTCTCCAGTTCCTGCATTTAATAAAATCTCGCTCATAAAATCCTCCTCGTATCATTAATTATTCAATTTAATTATATCAAAAAGCCTAAACCATTACAATGTTTTTATTTCAGTTACTTTAATTCAATAGTTACAGCTCTTATATTAAATAGCTCCTCAATAATCGTTAATTGTGATTTTATTTCAGCTTCTATATCATCTAATTTCCCCTCTATAGTTGTTAATAATTCACTATTTTGCGTATAATCGTATGTATCTCTAACTAGAGATATCGCCGTGTTAAGCTGTTCTTTTTCTGTCCACAACACCCCAACTTGTGCATATAAACTGTCTATATTGGAATTAATTTCTTCTATTTCATCACGTTCTTCCACACTTTTTAGATAATATTTCCACCAAGGATCATCTGAACCAAGTTCTTCTAAACGGCTATTTCCTTCCAAAATTGTTTCTTCTATATCTTGAACAATTTGATAAATAGTATTCAACTGTGCCTCATAAGATGCAGTTTCTTCGTCTGACAAAGCTGTAATCGTGTATGCTTCAACCGCTTGACTCCACAAACTTGTGTATTGTTGACGCAACATATTAACATATGTGTATATGTTATTAAAATTTGCATACTCCTGAGTTGTAAAACAGCCCATTTTATTTAATATTTCTGTCCATTTAGAAAAATCGTCCAAACTTACCGTTCTGAATTTTAACTCACCCATTAATGTATTGTATATAGTATCACGGTTAATCTGTTCTAATAACTCAATTATTTCAGAGTTTTCAACATCTGATAGAAATTGTAACAATGCGTAAATACTTACTTGAAAATTTTCTAGTGTAATTTTCGTTGTATATCTACGTACAACATTATAAAAATCTTCTATATTTTCATTACTCATTGTCAGTTCTTCGCCAAATCCTGCTATTAATATATTTTCAAAGTCATGTATATCAAGTCTATTAATGTATCTAATAAGTTGTGTGGTATATTCACCATTTGCTAAATCTTCAAAAATACCAATAGGATTTCTAATTAATAGCCCCCTATCGTTATAATTTTGCAATATTTGTTCTTTGTTATACTCACTAAATGTTAAATAATATTCTTCCAAAAAATCTCTACTTTCAAATGACATATCATTTAAAAGATAGTTTAAACCTTGGCTATAATACATTTTACTGCTTTCGCCCTCTTTACTTACTTGATAATTCATTACTTTTAATACCGCCGTAGTGTCTCCAGAATATTTATAATATTGCATTTTTATAACATTGGTGTTAAGCAATATTAAAATACATAATACAAATGTTATCCCTAAAGCTAAAAAAGCTGTTTGATGTTGTTCATACTCATCTAACAATTGTTGCTTAATTTTTTCAATCAATACAAGTCCCCCTCCCTATCCTTATAGTATACACATGGTTGACCCAATATTCCAGATAAAATTTTGTGCTTACATTTCTAAAAAATAGTTAATTTTATTGGATAAATTTAACTATTATGGTATAATTACGTATACCATATATACCCACAACTGAATATACTGTATAAAAGAAAGGGGAGAGAATATGAGTTTATTCAACGACTTGTCTAAATTTGGTCTTAAGAACCTTGATAATATAGACATTATGGAGGACAAAAAACCTTCCACTGATACTAAAGCTACCCCAGCAAGTAAACTTACTATAGATGACTTATTATATCTAAAAAAACATTCTTGTCCAGTGTGCCATGAACAAATTTTGCATCCTGCTTTAAGGTCTGGTAAAAATCGACTTCTTAGTACTGATGATGACCTTAAAGTTACTTATAGTATAGCTGATCCTATACTTTATGATGTAATTCACTGTGAATGTGGATATACTGCAATGAGTAAGACGTTTCCTAATCTTCTATCAAGTCAGGTGAAACTTATCAAAGAATCTATTTGCAAAACGTTTAAGTCGTTAAATAGTCCACAGGTGAGATCAATCGAAGACGGGATTGACTTATACAAACTTGCACTTGTGAATACAGTTGTTAAAAAAGGAAAAAATATGGAGAAAGGTCTAATATGTTTGCGTATAGCTTGGCTATATCGTGACTTACACGACATTGATAACGAAAAAATATACTTAGAAAATGCATATAAATGTTTTAAACACTCATTAGATACAGAAACGTTGCCTGTGTTGGATATGGATTTTAATAAAACAACTTATTTGGTAGCGATTTTAGGATATAAATGTGGCTATTATGATGTGTCACAAAGAATGGTATCTGCTTTGCTTTTAGATAAGCGTACAAATGGTAGGATACGAAATAGGGCGTTAGATTTAAAAGAAAAGCTTAAACCTTTTGTTGGAAAAAAATGATGTTTGGAACTTTATGGGGGCGGCTAATAACCGCCCCTACATTATTGTAAAACCTTGCTTAAAAATAATTGTGTTCGTGCCTCTTGCGGATTGTCAAACACATCTCTAGGATTGCCTTGCTCAATAATGTTACCACCGTCCATAAATACCAAACGTGTACCAACTTCTTTTGCAAATCCCATCTCATGCGTAACAACCATCATCGTCATACCTTCTTTTGCAAGGTCTTTAATAACCTCAAGTACTTCTTTAACCATCTCGGGGTCAAGTGCCGACGTTGGCTCATCAAAAAGCATCACTTCAGGGTTCATAGCAAGTGCACGAGCTATTGCGATACGTTGCTTTTGCCCACCAGACAATTTGTTCGGATATTCATTTTCTTTATCTCTAAGCCCAACTTTGTCAAGCAAGTTGCGTGCTATTTTTGTTGCTTCTTCTTCGGTCATTTTTTTAACTTTCATTGGTGCAAGTATAATATTTTGCAATATTGTCATATGCGGAAACAAGTTAAAGTGTTGAAAAACCATTCCGACACGTTGTCTAACTTGGTTTATATCAACTTTATCATCAAGTATACTGTTGCCATCAAGTAAAATTTCCCCACTTGTAGCTTCTTCCATCTTGTTTATACAGCGTAAAAATGTTGATTTTCCAGACCCCGACGGACCTATAACAACAACAACTTCACCTTTTTGTATAGTATCGTTTATACCTTTTAATACTTCAAGTTTCCCAAAACTTTTATGCAAATCTTTAATTTCTATCACAGACTCCACCCCTATCTTGACTTATTAAGACGCTTTTCAATATTTCTCATAAACATAGTTAATATTGATGTAATAATTAGATATATAATTGCCACCATAAGTAACGGAATTTCATAGTTATACGTTGCACCAATCATTATATCTGCTGATTTCATAAGGTCCATACCACCAATAAAACCTATAATTGCTGTTTCTTTTATCAAAACGATAAATTCATTTACAAGTGCTGGCAACATTTGTTTTATAGCTTGAGGTAAAATAATTTCTTTCATAGTTTGCGAGTGCGACATTCCTAGAGAACGCCCTGCCTCCATTTGACCTTTGTCAATCGCTTGAATTCCACCTCTAATAACTTCAGCCATATATGCACCACTGTTGATACCAAACGCTATACCCCCAACCATTACACGTGGTATAATTTGTATCGGACCTAACACTACAAGCCATAAAAATGAAATTTGTACTACAACCGGTGTACCTCGTATAATATCTACGTAAAGTTTAGCTAATATTTTTGCAATCTTTAATATAGTATATGCAAACTTGTCAGATTTTTTAACCTCGGCTATTTGCACCATCGCAACAATTAGACCAATCGCAATACCTATTGTTGTTGCAATTACTGTTAGTAGTAGCGTATTTTGTAGTCCGCTCCACAAAACTTCGTAATATCTACGTGCCATAAACACTTCAAAAAATGCGGTAGTTCTTTCAATTGTAAACATTTTTTCTCTCCTCTCTCAAAAAAGGCTAAGGAAATTTTTATTCCTTAACCTTTTCTTTAGTATTATTATTCTTCAAAATCGAAATACTTATTATAGAGTTCATCATATTTCCCTGTTTCTATAATAGTATCTAATGCACCGTTTACTGCATCAAGTAATTCAATATTTCCTTTTTTGATCGCCATCGCATAATCTTCTTCAACAAATGCCGTTGGAAGAACCATAATATCTAATTGCCCCGAAACAAATTGCTTTGCTGGCTCATTATCAATGATTACTGCGTCAACTGTTCCGTTTTTTAGGTCGGCTACTGCAAGAGCTGCTTTACTAAATTGTACGATTTTTGCATCTTCAATATCTTGTGCCAAAATATCGCCTGTTGTTGATAATTGTACACCGATTGTTTTTCCAATTAGGTCATCTGCGTCTAATATGTCAGACTCAACTGGTACTATTATTGATTGATTTGATACAAAATACGTTTGTGTAAATTCAACTTGGTCAACCTTATCTTCCGTTACTGATATTCCTGCTATTGCAATATCAATCATTCCACTATTTACTGCACCAATAAGCGAGTTAAACTCCATGTCTTCTATCTTCAGTTCCATTCCAAGTTCTTCTGCAATTAGCCCAGCAAGGTCAACATCAAACCCTACTATGTTATTTCCCTCGTAATATTCAAATGGTGGGAAACCTGCATTTGTTCCCATTGTAAGCACATCTTTTGTTTGTGATGTAGCACTCGAGTCCGCAGTGCCTCCCCCTGAACTACATCCTACTAATAATGTCATTGCACCCATTAATACTGCAAGTTTTTTAAACATATATTTCCTCCCCAAACTTCTTATTGTAGGCATAATTATACTGTATTATGCATAAATAGTCAATAGTAAAAATCACCCAATTAGTTAAGCTTTTGGGCAGCAGTGTTAATAACATCAAGTATATCATCTAGTGTGTGAAATAATGACAGTGCACTTGGTGGAAATCCAAACGAAATATCAGAGTCATTTTCAATCACGGCTACTGCACCATTTTGGACAGCGGGAATTGTTGATGTAAGGTAGTTTTCTTGTAATATTTCCAAAAGCCCCTCCTCTCCATATGTCACGATTATATCTACCTCATTTAACAAATCTATATTTCCAGAGTTTATAGTTATAAACATATCCGAGCTATCTCGCAATATATCATGCACAGCATCAGGAAAATATAGCCCCAAATCTAGCAAAAATGCTGCCCGTGGGTCTGCTGGTGAGTATACAACAAAGTTGGTTAGGTCATATCCACTCATCATGCAAAATACAGCGTTTTTCCCTTTAATATCAGGGTATTCCTGAACTTTTTCTTGGATAAAACTGTTTAGCGTGTCAATTAGTTCATACCCCTCCTGCTCAAGCCCTATCGCTCTTGCATTTGTTGATATCTGGTCACGCCACAACGTCTGCCACTCGTTTCCTTTGTATGCAATAACAGGGGCAATCTCGCTTAGTTCGGCATATTGTTCGGCTGTCATTCCACCATATGCACCAAGTATAATATCTGGGTTTGTTGATGCTATGTCGTCCAAATTGTAGGAGTAAGCCCCGTCATATAATAGGTAGTCACCACCTAGAGTTGCTATTTCTTGTTGTGTCCAAGAGTATAACTCTCCATCAATTTGACCTGTTAGAGGCATACCAACAGGCACAATTCCAAGTGCCAGAGGCGTGTCCTCGTTTCGCCACCCAAGGGTTGCAACACGTTGCGGCTGGCTTTCTATAGTTGTTTCACCAAAAGCATGAGTTATCGTTATTGGGAATATGTTGTTTTCTGGGACTGGTTCAACTTCTTGAACTGGTTCTGTGGTTGATATATTTTGCGATGTAACGTCTTGGCTACACGCAGTAAGTACAACTGAGGCTAACACTAAAGCTGAAAATTTTAATAGTTTCATATTGATGCTCCTTTTTTATATTTTAAGGATAGAGTATAGCAATTTTTTCCATACATTTCAAGGAGGTTTAGCCAATTTATTTATTAAATCTACTTAATTGACGTAGTAAGGGTTACAAAGTTATAATAATATCACAAAGAAATTAAGGATGTGATACAATGGAAATCCCAATAAACCAAAAAACCACGTTATCCCAGATGTAGCCGTAATGTGTGAACCCGATAAGTTTAAACAAAATGGCTATCACGGTGTGCCAAGTCTTATAGTCGAAATTTTATCAAGCAACCGTAAAGATGACCTTGAAACAAAATTCAAGTTATATGAGCGTATAGGCGTAGGCGAATATTGGATAATTGACCCATCAAACAATATAATAAATCAGTATGTTTTAGTAAATGATAGATACAATTTAGTTGAAGTATATAATCATTTGCTTCAAGAGGAATTTGAAGAACTTGATGACGAGGAGCAAGCAGAACACAAAACTTTTATCACTCCTAATCTTTTCAAGGAATTAGATATTTCACTTGGAGATATTTTTAAAGACACTTTATACTAAGCACCTTTGTGGGTGCTTTTTACGTAATATACATGGAGAAAAACATGCCATTAATAGACGAGTATATAAACCACAAAATAGAAGCTTTAGGATTAAACATAACAAAAGTGAGTAGCGGAGTAAGCTACTACACCATTATGTATAAAATTGCAAGTGGCGAACTATCGCCCGATAAATTTTTGATTGATACGATACTACAAAGAATAGGCATTGAACGGTTTGACCTTGAATGGTATATCCCCCATGACGAATACACTTTGTATGAAAATAGAACCAAAGTAATGCAACTTATAAAAAATAATCAACTAGGTGATGCCGAAAAAATAATTTCGCAGTATGACCAAAAAAATAAATTACACAATTTACACAAACAATTTAAGTTGTATGCCACTGCTCTTATTGCTGAGCAAAAGGGAGAACCACCTCAAACGTTGGTCACACTATACAAAGATGTTATATCCGAAACTGTCCCTGAGTTTGAAAAAGTTCAACTTAAAGACTTGTTGTTAAGCAAAGCCGAAGTATGTTTTATACTTGAATATGCATATCATTTAAAAAGTGTTGACTATGATAAATCTATACAGCTATATTTGGAAATGTTAAAGTTTTTTGATTGCCCTACAACTAGCATATGGATAAAGTCTATATACTACCAAACAGTTATAACAAACTTGGAAAATTATTATATTAGCCAAAGTGAAGATGCCAAACTAATAGAATTATGTGATAAAGCAATTGTTTGTTTTAGAAGAAGATATTTATTTGGCGAACTAACTGTAGTATTAAAAATTAAGATGAATGCTACTAAAAGAATTAATAAAATTGACAATGACTATCCTCAAATGGAAAGTTGGTATAACACTATCGTGGGCATTTATGAGGAGCACGGGGTTACTATTAAGTTTGATACCAAATATAAGTTGTATAAATGGGAAAATACTTATTGCGTTGCTGATGTGATAAAAGATAGGCGAACTATGCTTGGGCTATCTCAAGCGAAACTAGCCAAAGATATTTGCACAACGCAAACTGTGTTTAGAGCCGAAAACAGAAAGTGTAATCCTCACCAAGCTACAACTAAACTTTTGCTACAAAAGTTAGGATTGATAGGTGATTTGTGTGTTGACAGAGTACCGTATGTTGATTTGGAAACTTTGAATTTGGATTTAAAAATACGTCGAGAATTTGTAAAACAAAATTATAAGACAGTGAACAAGGAACTTGAACAACTTACAAACAAAGTTGATATGACAGATAAAAATAATATACAGTGTATCGGTCATAAAGTGAAAATTATAGAATTTAGAAACGAAGATATAACCACTGAACAATACTATGAATATTTAATAGAAGCGTTAGGACTTACAGCAAATATAGAAAATATATTGCAAAAACCTAGAGAAATCCATCTAAGCTATAATGAATTAGAGTTAATTGCTAACATTATACTTGCCTTAGATATAATGAAGAAACATGAAGAAGCCTTAAAATGGCTTAAAATACTGGAACAATACGTTGATAAAACAAATTGGGAAATTTTATCTATAGACAGATATATTTATTTTGCTAATATAATTACAAGTATTTACGGTAATGTGGGCAAGTTTGACTGGTCTAATTCAGGCTCTTATGAAACTTTAGTTCCTGCGTTAAATAACAATAGTTGGCAAGGACTAAGTACTACAATTTATGGGCTTGGTTGGAATATTAGACAAGAAGTTGAAATAGTTCAAAATCGAACTATGACTCAAGAAGAACAAAAAAAATATATAGACATAATGAAGACTGTGTATATATTAAGTGAAATAGCAGGAAATACAAACCGACAACATAAAATTAAACAACTTATACGTCCGCAGACCCTTGGTCACAATCATCATGGATAATAGCAGGTTCATGGTTATTTGGCTCAGTACTATGTAATGTAGCACTTGCTACTATTGTTAAGCTAAGTGCTAAAAGTATAACTTTTTTAAGATTTTTCATTGTAACAGCTCCATTCAGTGTAATTTTGTAAAATCGATACTATCACAAAAATTTATACTTGTATATAGACATTTTCAGTAAAGCAAAATATGTCGATATTTCCTTTACGAAAGTGTCTATATCATTTTAAAAATATAAGCTATATAATGTGCTTAGAGTTAAGCAACTAGCTCAATTTCATTTAACTACATACATAAAGGTATAATACATCTTCTCGCAACTTGTAAGATGTATTATGCCCTAATCAAACGTAAGAGTTTAACAGTGTAGCTAGTTAACCTATCAACTTTAACAAACTTATTTTTTTAAAACGGAGGAGTAATTATGAAAATCAAACAAAAGTTTTATGCCGCCATGTTAGCTACTTTAGTTGCAACAACAGCAACTTCAGTAATCCCTACAACTCAAGCATCACCACTACAAGTAGAAACACAAGAAACAAGCGATGAAAGAATGGCAACATTTATCGAAACCGCTGAAGCAGTCTATGCTGAAGAAGTTTTAAATGCTAGGTCAATAGCTGACCCATCAATCGATCCATCAATGCCACAAGTATTTACTTTTACTGAAGTTGGGCTAGACGGACAATGCTACTATTACGAAAAAGGCTTTGATGAAAACGGCGATGATGTTGTAACAATATCAACATTTGAAGTAGAGATAACTGAAGATTATGGAATAAGCACTATGGCTAATGATGAGATTGATGGTGGAATTGGTGGTCGCCAATACATAGTAGCAAATGGAGCATCAACTTTAACAGCAACTGTATCGTTGCCATCATCAGGAACTGTTTCAGCAACAAACGGAATACCTTATATTTATTCTGGATTTAATGGAACTTTTGAAACTGATATGGGACTTCAGTATTCGTCTGCCTATAATTTATGGAAGCCGTATTTCAGTCTTGGAAATTCGGCTACTTCGGATACTGTAGATTTTGCAAGTGGCTATAATGAGGTTCAACACGTGAATGGATATCTTCCAGGAACGGATGTATCTTTTGTAATTGAGTCTAATAATAATGGATATATCAGATTGAAACAAATGGGATATGCCAAATATGCTGATAGATTAGGAAATGGAACTAACACGTATTTAACTTCAATTTTACAAATTAAGCAATCTCCAGGTACTATACAGAACTTTAAGGTGTTGGCAACAATAGCTAGTTCAAGTTCATCTGACAGTAGTATTAAAGGTAACGTTTCAGCTACTTTTAAAAATATACAACTAGATGGAAGTACTAATAATACTTATTTAACGCCATCTACAGACTATGCAACTGTAAGCCGAAGCGGTAATAATGTTAGTATTTCAGTGAGCAAATAACTTATTATTACTTATCTAAAGCTTCAATATTCTATACTTTGAGGCTTTAGGTTTTTTTACTTTATAAAACCAAACATTGCATATTTACTATTATTGAATTATAATATATCATTATACAACAGAAAGGAAGTCTTAAATGAAAAAATTTTTTAGCATACTAGGAATGAGTTTGATGTTAAGCAGTTCGGTTTTTGCAAGCGTACCGATTTATATAGACAGTGTGCAAGTGCCAACTGAACCTCAACAATATTATTCTTCTGAGGCATCAGACTATGTGGATAGCAAATATTATTTAGACGTTGAACCAGAATTAAAAGATGGACGAGTTTATGTGCCTATCAATCTAATAGCCAATTTTTTTGACATGCCTATCGAATGGACATCACCAAATGCAACTTTAACTTACAACGATTCACAACTAGTTTTAACTATCGGTTCTGATGAGGCTACCGTTAACGGAGTAAAAACTTCATTAGATGCTCCACCATATATAAACAACGGACGTACTATGGTTCCGCTAAGATTTATTTCAGAAACTTTCAACTTAGATGTAAACTATGTTGATGGTGCTGTGTATGTTGACACATCTACTTCTTTTACAAGTCCAACAGGTGTTTTAATTAACTCCATTTCATCAATGAACCAAGGTGGTGACTGGGTTGTATTTAACGACTTTAAAAGTACTTTGGCAGTTAACCGTATTCACGAAGTGCTATCAAGTGCAAAATCAGAATATAACCTAATTGATGAACCTGAAGAATATGGCTCTATACCAAATACTACTGTTAAATACTTTTTTAATAAAGCAGATGACTACTACTTTGTAAGTAGCACTGGCAATCTTGTTGATGCCTTTACACTTTACTCTGAAACCGACATGATGACAAACACAGGCGTTTTAATTCTTCAAGATAATATTTCAAACACTTGGTATGAGTTTTCTCAAGAAAAACGTAATACCATTAATGAACTTGAAACCATCGGTGAATGGGTATCAACTAAATACACATCAGCATTAACAGAAGATGATTACCACTACAATTATTATCATTCATTAATGTCTACACTAAATTAATATACTGACTTAAAAACAACGTTCCTATTGATATAATTGTATCGTCTACAAACTTACCAAAAGAAGTTATCGAAAACTTATAATCAAACAAAAGCCTAGCAACTACAACTTGCTGGGCTTTTCTATTTTCCCCTCATCTCTTTTCTGTGACATAAAACATTTGTTGCTTTTCTAATAAACAGGTGTTAAAATGAGGATACATTTATGTATACAATCATATAATTTACAAAATATAAACAAGTTGAAAGGAGATAAATATGGCTAGATATATAATAAATAGGTTGTTTTCTATGATTACAACGCTATTAATCATTAGTAGCATAACATTTTTTCTAATGCACTCTATCCCTGGTGGGCCATTTGCATCAGAAAGAGAGCTAACACCCGAAGTTGAAGCAATATTAATGGAGCGATATGGGCTAGATTTACCACTATCGCAACAATACTTTAACTACATGACAGGTATCGTTCAAGGAGATTTGGGCGTGTCTATGACAAAAACAGGCATAGAAGTTAGTGACATTATATTGCAAGGACTTCCAACATCGGCAAAAGTTGGACTTGTGGCGATAGGCGTAATACTACTACTTGGCATACCAATAGGTATCGTATCTGCACTAAAACAAAACACGATACTTGACCACATTGTAATGTTTATTGCAACTATCGGAATTGCAGTGCCAAGCTTTGTAATCGGAACGTTTATCATGTATGTTGGGGGCGAAGTGTTGGGGGTTATCCCCGCTGGCGGACTAAATGAATGGCGTGGGTATATAGGTCCTGTTATTGCATTGTCTGGTTTTTCACTTGCCTATGTCACAAGACTTATGAGGTCTAGCATGCTTGAAATACTTAGACAGGACTACATAAGAACCGCAAAAGCAAATGGTTTAAGCCACTTTAAGGTGATTTATAAACACGCTCTTAAAAACGCTTTAATACCAGTAATAACGTATGTTGGACCAATGATAGCAAGCATTCTTACAGGTTCATTTGTTGTGGAAAAAATATTTGCCTTACCAGGAATGGGGAGGTATTTTACAGATAGCATAACAAATCGTGACTACACAGTTATTATGGGGATTACGTTATTTTATGCAACGATATATATTGTTATGGTGTTGATAGTGGATATTGCATATGCATTTGTTGACCCAAGAATTAAAATAGATGAAAGGTGATAGTTATGAACGATAATAACGATTGGAGCCCTATAAACACCGACTCCCAAACTGTTGAAACAACTAGAAAAAGCCTCACATATTGGGAGGACGTGTGGAGAAGGCTAAAGAAAAATGTTATGGCGATAATGGGGCTTATAATGATAGTAATAATTGCACTACTCGCAATAATAGGGCCGTTTTTTACAGGCTACAATTATTCCGACCAACAACTAGAACTGTCCAATATTCCACCATACTTTAATGTCATAAATATAGTAGATGATATTTATGTGTATGTGCACAACGAATATCGCCTAATAGAAGTTACGGCAAATGGCGAAATAGTGTCTTCTATAAAAGAAACAAAAAAAGACTTGATAAACGCATACCATCTATATGAAATTGGCGGAGCTGAAATAACATTTGATTATTCAATGGCAAAAGCAAATTCAAGCAGTTCTGATATGAGAGATAAATACGACTTATACGTCAATGGTGAACTAATCGACAAATATAACACTACAAGAGTATGGAATAAAACATACTTTTTAGGTAGCGACAGCCTAGGACGTGACATATGGACACGCACATTGTATGGAGCTAGAATATCACTAACAGTGGGGCTTGTTGCCTCATTAGTTAACTTAGTTATCGGTGTCATCTATGGCGGTATAGCAGGATATGAGGGCGGGAAACTTGATAATATTATGATGCGAATTGTTGATATTATAAGCTCTGTCCCACTACTATTAATAGTAATTATGCTAATGGTACTTATCGAACCTGGGATACAAACGATAATTATCGCAATCGGCTCTGTATATTGGGTTGGAATGGCTAGGCTTGTTCGTGGGCAAGTTTTGAGCCTAAAAGAGCAAGAATTTGTGCTTGCGGCAAGGGCACTTGGCGTATCAAAATTTAACATAATTGTTAAACACCTAGTCCCTAATGCGATGGGGCCTATAATAGTATCACTGATGATGACTATACCAAGTGCAATATTTACCGAGGCATTTTTAAGCTTTATGGGACTTGGTATATCAGCACCGCAAGCGTCTTGGGGGACACTGGCTAACGATGCACTGGGCGGAATTCGTTCATATCCTTATCAACTGATTATACCGTCAGTTGCAATCGCATTAACTATGTTTGCATTTAACTTTTTGGGTGATGGACTTCGTGATGCACTTGACCCAAGATTACGAAAATAGGAGATTAATATATGGAAAAACTATTAGAAGTTAAACAACTAGAAACTTCATTTTTTACACATTTGGGGGAAGTTAAAGCTGTTAGAAACGTTTCGTTTGATATAAATAAATCTGAAGTTGTTGGCATAGTTGGTGAATCTGGCAGCGGAAAAAGTATCACTTGCATGTCAATTATGAAACTGCTACAACAGTCTGGCAAAATTAAAAATGGCGAAATACTGTTTAAGGGCGAAAACCTAATAACAAAAACCCCCAAACAAATGCGAGCTATACAAGGCAACGAAATTTCTATGATATTTCAAGACCCGATGACGGCTCTAAATCCTGTATATACAATAGGAAACCAAATGACAGAAGTAATCCGTGCCCATAAAAAAGTGTCGCAAAAAGAGGCAAAAGATATCGCCATTAATATGTTAAAGTCCGTTGGGATACCGTCGCCTGAGCAACGAATAAACAACTACCCGCATGAGTTTTCGGGCGGAATGAGGCAACGAGCAATTATTGCTATGGCACTATCTTGTGAGCCTGAGCTATTGATAGCCGACGAACCAACAACGGCACTAGACGTAACAATTCAAGCACAAATTTTAGACTTACTAAAAGAGCTAAAATCTAAATCAAATACATCTATAATATTTATAACTCACGATTTGGGCGTTATAGCGGAACTATGCGACAGAGTAATTGTGATGTACGGTGGCATGATAATGGAAGAAACTAGCGTTATAGAATTGTTTAACAACCCGCAAAACCCATACACAATCGGCTTGTTAAAGTCTGTCCCAAACCCAGAACTAACGACGAAACAAACGTTAATTCCGATAGCAGGTTCGCCACCCGACATGCTAAACCCACCTAAAGGTTGTGCATTTTGCAATAGATGTACATTTGCGGTAAATAGATGTGCCGAATATATTCCAGATATATATGAAATATCTAACGGCCACAAAGTTAGGTGTCACTTGCATAGTCCCGACGCACCAAGCCACTTAAAGGCACAACTTGGAGGTGAAACACATGAATGATAAATATTTAGTTGAAATACAAAGCCTGAAAAAGCATTTTATAAAAACTTCAGGGTTAATTAAAAAACATCAAAATATAGTTAAAGCTGTTGACAACGTGTCATTTGGAATTCAAAAAGGAGAAACACTTGGGTTAGTTGGTGAATCGGGCTGTGGAAAAAGCACACTAGGTAGAACTGTACTAAAATTGTATCAACCTACCGACGGTAAAATTTTGTATAACAACGCCGATATAACAAATTTGACAGATAAAGAAATGTTGCCATATAGAAAAAAAATGCAGATGATATTTCAAGACCCATACGCCTCTCTAAACAGTCGAATGACTATCTCGGATATCATAGGCGAGGCAATAGATACCCACAACTTGGCGACAAACAAAGAACATCGCACAGATATAATAGCAAATTTATTGCAAAAAGTCGGGCTTTTAAAAGACCATATGAGCAGATATCCACACGAATTTTCGGGCGGACAAAGACAACGTATCGGGATAGCTCGTGCATTAGCTGTTAGTCCAGAGTTTATTATTTGCGACGAACCTATATCGGCACTAGACGTTTCAATTCAAGCACAAGTAATAAATATGCTTGAAGAAATACAAGCTGAAATGGAAATGAGTTATTTATTTATTGCACATGATTTGTCAATGGTTAAGCATATTTCCAACCGAATAGGCGTAATGTATCTAGGGCAACTGGTTGAAATTGGCGATAGCAACGAGGTATACACAAACCCGCAACACCCCTACACCCAAGCTTTATTATCCGCAATACCAGTGCCAAATCCAACAGCAAACAAAAAATCCCGCATCATCTTAGACGGCGATGTCCCAAGCCCGTTAAATCCACCATCAGGCTGTAGGTTTAGAACGAGATGTAAATATTGCATGGACAAATGTAGCCAAGTTGAACCACAACTAAAAGTGTTAGATAATAACCACAGTGTGGCGTGCCATTTATTAAGCCAACAATAATTTTTCTGTTGACAAATATTTAACACTAGAATATAATTAGGAAACTATATCATATACTAATCTCAGGGCTAGGGTATAAATTTATTTAAGTAGTTAAAACCTACATATTTAAGGGAGGCAAATTTCAATGAGTAAAAAATTTATGACAGCTATTATGAGCACAATATTAATAACAGGGGCATTAACAGGTTGTAGCAGTGATACAAGTAGCACAAGCAGTAGTACTACAAGCAACAACAGCAGTACAAGTAGCGATACCACTAGTTCAACAACTGCTGACGAAACTACAGCACCTGCAACTGAAACTGTTGAGCTTTCACCAGCTGGATATCCTATATCATCTACTCAAGAACTTGTATTTAACTTAGGTGTAGACCCATTAAGTCTTGACCCACAACTAAATACAGCTATTGACGGTGGATACGTATTAAACAATACATTTGAAGGGCTAGTTCGTGAAATAGATGGCGAATTAACACCTGCTATGGCCGAGTCTTGGACAGTGTCTGACGACGGATTAGTGTACACTTTTACACTAAGAGATAACCTTAAATGGTCTGATGGTCAAGATTTGGTTGCGGGAGATTTTGAATATGCTTGGAAACGTGCTATGAACCCTGAAACAGCAGGAAAATATAGAAACTTATTTGTATCAGCAAATATGTTAAATGCAGTTGAAATCGTTGCTGATGAAGTGTCATACGACGAACTTGGCGTTAAGGCGTTAGACGATAAAACATTAGAAGTAACGCTAACAAACCCATGTGAATTCTTTTTAAGACTAATTATAGCAAACTCATTTTTGCCAGTGCGTGAAGATATCGTTGACGTTGAAGGCGTGTGGGCAAAAAATCCAGAAACAGCAGTTTCAAATGGACCATTTGTTTTATCAGAATATTCTATGGGTGACCAACTTGTGCTTACAAAAAATGAACATTATTGGAACGCAGACAATGTAATGCTTGACACTGTTGTATGCAAAATGATAGTTGATGCGTCAACTGCTCTAACAGCATTTAATGCAGATGAAATCCATATGAGTGGCGTAATTCCAGCAGACGAAATACCTGTGTTAATCGCAGAGTCAACAGAAATGCACATATTGCCAAACATCGGTACTTATTATCTTGCAATGAACTTGGAAAATGAAATTTTTGATGACGTGAATGTGCGAAAAGCGTTAAGCCTTGCAATTGATAGAGAACTATTTGTTGAACAAGTAACTCGTAGCGGTGAAACTGTTGCAACTGGATTTATCGGACCTGGATTTTTAGATGCAAACGGTGATGAGTTTATGGACGTTGCGGGCAACTATGGCATATCAAAAAATGCTGATATCGAAGCTGCACAACAAGCTTTGGCTGATGCTGGGTATCCAAACGGAGAAGGCTTCCCAACGCTAGAATATTTGTATAACACAAACGAAACTCACAAAAAAGCAGCCGAGGCATTCCAAGAGATGTGGAAACAAAATTTAGGTATCGAAGTTGAGCTTGTTAACCAAGAGTGGGGAGTATTTTTGGAAACTAGAACGCTTGGTGACTATGAAATTGCAAGAAACGGATACATCGGAGATTACACAGATCCAAATACGCTACTAGAAATATTCTTGTCTGACCACGGACAAAACACGATAAGATTTTATAATGATGACTATGATGAAGCTATGGCAAACGCTAGAGTTACAACTGGTCAAGAGCGTATGGAATACCTGTATGAAGCACAAGATATACTAATGGAAGATTATTCTATAATACCAATTTATCACTATGTGTATACTTGGTTAGTTGCAGATGAAGTTGAAGGTTGGGAGATTGCTCCAAACGGTAGACCTTGGCTTGGTGATGTTGTTATTGTAGATGTAAATTAATGCACACCTGTAGGACGCTCATTGGGCGTCCGTTTTTTTGTGGATATGCGGGCGGCCATGTTATGCGGGCGGCCATGTTATGCGGGCGGCCAGTGACCGCCCCTACAGATGTCTATATAATTTTCCCATCAATAATTTTTATTCTATCGTCGCAATATTCAAGCGCCATCGTATCATGCGACACTACAACTATCGCACAATCTTCCGCCTTAGAAATTTTTTGCAAATAGCTATAAAAAATCTTGCTGTTTTCAACGTCCAAATTTGCTGTTGGCTCATCACACAAAATTATCGCTGGATTTGTTATAAACGCCCTAATTATCGCCACTCTCTGCTGTTGTCCCCCAGACAACTTAAATATAGGTTTGTTTACGCAATCCACCAAGTTTAACATTCCCATAAACTCTTTTGCCTTAAACTTCTGCTGTGCTGTCGGCTTTTGATTGTTTGCATATATCGGAAGAAAAATATTTTCTTCAATACTCATGCTTGGAAACAAATTAAAATTTTGGAACACCAGCCCCATATTTTTCAACCTAAAGTTATCTCTCTCGCTTGCATCTAAAGCATAAAGCGATGTGCCATCTATAACAATTTTTCCGCTATCTATATTATCAAGCATACCACTTAATGCATACAACAACGTTGTTTTTCCAGAACCAGACGTTCCATGCACAACTGTTAGCGAGTTGCTTTTTATTTGTGCCGAAATATTATTCAAAATTTTTCTTTCGCTTTCCCCGTCCATAACGGAATAGTTTAAATTTTCTATTTGTATCATCTTATATCTCCTCTATTCTGCTTGCATTTTTGTACGAACTAAGTCTAAATAATTTTTTCTTGCACTGCCTGTAACAACAAAATACATTGCAACAATAAACAACAAAATCAACACTACAACCGTCACAAACAATCCCCATGGCATAATAGTCCCATATTCAATATATCTATCCGACATACCCGAACCTAGATGTGCCAAACTTTTAGCTATCGCATATCCACCCAAAGCTGATGGACATATTGATAGCATCACTATCAACGAGTAGTTTAATATATATGCTGTATTTACATCTTTTTCGGCAACTCCTAACGCCCGAAATCTTGCAATATCAAGTTTGTTTTTCCCTGCTGACAAATATATAAAATTACCTAACATAAATATTGACGCAACTAACAAAACTATAATTGGAAACTCTATAACAAACGTCATCTTCAAAACGTTTTCTTTATTTGTTGTTGCTATTTCTTCTTTATTAACTACAAAGAAATCTTCATCTATAAAACTATCAACCGAAATTTTGCTAAAAAAATTGTTCGCTTGGCTTTGGTCTAATCCTAATTGTTCATAAACATAACTTTTACTCACCAAGTTAAAGTATCTATAACTTATTGTGCTGTCATATCCACCAACTATTACAAACTCTATCGGCACACCAAAAAACATTAGCTCAATTGTATCTCCAACTTGTTCCTCACTAATTAAACCCGACATCACAACTATTCCATTAAATGTTGGGTCGTCCAAATTTACTTTAAGTTGGTCACTAGTCATATCTGTATATTTAAGCTCCACTGTTTCAAAGTCATCAACATATTCACTATCCACTGCAAATATAGGCAACGTGCTAGACATAACTGTATTTTCAAAAGTTACCAAACCTGTTGATACTCCCTCCAAATTTGGGTCATCAAACATCGAAAAGTCATTTTTGTATCCCCAATATTCATAATGAATATAATCTTGAACCATATTGTATGACGCATTTCTCATCGTCGCAAACATTCCATACATACCAATGCACATGCTTAACCCCAACATTATAGTATAAGAAACTATCGTTACCGATTTTATATTGCTTTCAAATAAAATTACTGCAATATTATATTTTGCGGGAAACATCTTTTTAGCCAACTTGCAAAACACTTTAATAACTTCGTCCCACAAAAATATAAGCCCTAGAAAAAATGTTGCATATCCATAAAACGGGTATTCGGTAAACATCATCGGTAGCGACATCAAAATTAGGCTTACCCCAACTAAGCTAACGCACAATATTTTTAACACTTTAGTTAGTAGTCCTGTTTTTCGTTGCTTTTTTGCCTCTATCACGTCAAAATATTGATGTGTTTTGCTGTTTTTATAATATGCCCTACTAAATGAAACTAACGTCACGACAAAATTTGTAACTATCGCCAACACTATATATTGTGGCTCAAGCGGTTGCAACTCTCCCCCCGCCATATTCCCAATCAAGCCGTAGCACACGTAAGCTAATACGATTGCAATTGGCATCGTTAATATTTGAAACATCACAAACTCCGAGAAGTAGACGTTATACAGTTTTTTCTTGCCCATACCAATCATACGCACCATTGTATTAAACGACTTCCTGCTTTCTAGCAACGAACTGTATAACGTGACCACTATCCATTGGATAAATCCTATTATAACTATCGCTATTACTGTTATTAAGCTGACCACAAAGCTCATTTGTTCGGCATCACTTGTGGACAGTTTGTCATTCACTGTGTTATCAAGCCCCAGCGCAAACATAAATAAGCTTGAAATGACTATTGTATTTAATAGTAGTGCCAAAAATACTGTAACTCTACCGTTTTTTCCTATTTTAGACACAACATTGTAAAAGTACATTTTTTCTTCCTCCTTGGTTTATTGATGATACAATATTAGCATATTTTTGGGGGAATAAAAAGTTGATGTAATAATTTGCAGGTTATATGTAAAAAGTAGTCTGCTATTTTAATGCCAAGTTTTGTTGTCAAAATTCTTGACAAGTATACTTGTCATATGGTATTATTATATTGCAAAGAAAACTTGTCAACAACGTTACGAAAGAGGTGCATTATGGACAGAGAAGAAATACTTAATAGAGCGAAAAAAGAAAATGAAGTTGCCGATGAATGGGAATTTGATGTGTTGAAAAATTCAAATATGGTAGCTTTGATATTATTAGTAACCAGTATAAGCGTAATGTTAATAGAAAGCGTATTACAGCATTTCAAGGAAGAAGAGCCTTTTGCAAATCCTTTTATTTTTGTTTTTCAATTAGCTTTCTTGACGGGAGTACAAAATTTCACCAGATTTTATTATGAAAAGAAGCTGATTTCAATAATAGTAGCAATTATCTGCTTTATAATAACTTATTTTGCTTATTCCCAATTTATGTAAGGGAGGTATGCAAATGAAAAAAAATGAAGATGCAGGACTAATTTTAAGAAATAGATTAAAACAAGCACGTGCCGAACAAAAACTATCTCAAGCTGAGCTTGCTAATATGGTGGGGGTATCCAGAAACACTATCAGCTCCATTGAAACAGGGCAATTTAATCCAACCGCAAAACTTGCCTTAATACTTTGTATTGCACTTGATAAAAAATTTGAAGATTTATTTTATTTGGAATAAAATTAGCAAAAGTTGTTAGCACGTTAGTGTTAGTAAGGAGGGAAAATTTATGTTGGGAATAATGTTTTGTATAGTGATAACTATATTTATACTAACTCAATTTTATGCTTTAATAAAAATAATTAAAACAAATACTATGAACCAAAAGGGATATGGGATAGATTTATTACAAATTATTATAAGTATTGCAATTGCAATATATAGTGATTCTATGGGTCGCCTAAGTATAGTAGACGCTTTATTAGTTACAGTACCACTAATAATTTGGTTTAAAATTATTTTTGGTTTTATATATATAAATAAAAGAGTGATAAAAGAAAATAAAAAATTATTTTTTGTTACAATTATTATAAGTATAGTAGCCATACCTGTCTTGAGAAGTATATAGTTTATAAAGACAAAGGAAGCACCCGTACAGCTAACACCAATGTCCCCTAAATGTTTTATATTTGGGGCTATATATGAAAAACTAAAATACCAGAACGATTACTTTTTAGGGCAATCGTTCTTTTCTTTTGCACTTATTTATAACTTGATTTCTCTCTACATCAATTGTTCCATCAAAATTGCTTTAACAACAAATTGATTATCACTATATTCAAAATTTGCCTGCCCATTATACTTTTCGCAAACTTCAACAATAGATTTTGTCCCAAACCCGTGGTTATTTTTATCTTCTTTTGTCGTCCTAAACGTGCCACTTCTCCTTAATACCTCACCATTATAACTGTTTATGCAACTCACAATAAGTATATTGTCCTCAAACTTTATATTCAACTTTATAAATTTTTCCTCAACTTTTAATGTCGCCTCAATTGCATTTTCTAGCATATTTCCAAACAAAATGCTTATATCTGTGTTTTGAAACGGCAACACAACAGGTATACTTATATTTGCATCAAATTGTATATTGTTATCAACTATAATTTGCGACTTAGAATTTATTATACCGTCAATCGTAATATTGTTCGTATTTGCGAGCAGTTTTTTATCATTGCCCTCAATAAGGTTGTCCACATACTTTTTTGCCTCGTCTGGATTTTGCTTTATCAAACACTCCCTAATCGTTACAAGATGATATTTTATATCGTGATTAGTTTTTCGACTTGCTTCAACTAGCATATCTATCTGCTGATAATACTCTTTTTTTAGTGCCAACTGTTGCAAATACAGTCTATTTTTCATCGTAATATTACTTTGATTCTGCACTAAGCTGTATATTTTTAGCATCAATATATTTATAATTATTATACTTACAACCAACAAGTAGTTGTCCCAAAAGTTATACACAACATATAAGCTTAAAAGCGGCACTACAAAAAACGCCTGATAATATTGATACGGCTTATTTTTATATCTAACTATATTTATCGCTACAACAATTCCAAGCATAAGCAAAATAGACAAATCTACAATTATCAATATCGCCAAATATGCAAACACCGTCATAACCCCACGGGTCAACGCCCCATCATACATAGTTACAACAAGCACACTTAGCGTCAAAATATACACAATCATATAAGAAAAAGGCACATACAATACCACTATAACTTGAACAACGATAACCGCCAAGTTTGGTAATATAAGTGCCTTGTTCCAACCTTTTTTGTCCAAAAAACTTTCTGCAAATAGATGAAACATCACAACGATAAATATTGAATTTATTAGCAACTCAAATACTCGTTCCAAGCAGTTCATCTCCTTTAATTTTACAAAATAATTGTTTAACTTCTGCTCGCCTATTTGGCGTAATTGCAAAACTTTCGTTATTTTTTAACACCATTTCATCGTGCTTATACGAATGCACAAACTTAGGATTTATTAAAATCGACTGGCTTACTCTATAAAAATCAACGTTAATTTGTGTCAAATAATTTTGCACATCATTTAATTTTGCATAATATTTATTGTTATCATTTGCAGTTTTTATATACACACTACGCCCTTTGCTTTCAAAAAACATTATATCCGATATCAAAACTTTGAAATGCTGACGCTTAAATTCATACCAAAAATATATCGGAGCTTTTGTTAGCCCCAATACTATTTGTTTGTAATATTCCTCAAATTTTTGTTTATCTATTGGCTTTGTTAGATACCCAAACGCCCTAACTTCAAAGGCATTTGGTGCAAAACTAATAAAGTTTGTAATATAAATAATCGCTACGTTTTTATCAAGTTCTCGCACTTTATGCCCCGTATCTATGCCGTTTATATTGCCCATTTCAACGTCAAGATATATAATGTCATACATTGCATTTTCCAAACTTTTTAGCAAACTTTCGCCGCTAAAAAATACATCTATATCAACTTGGTTCGTCTGCTCTATATCATAAATATACTGCTCAATTTGTGACGTAAATTTGATGTCATCATCACAAACAGCAATTTTTATCATTGAAATTTGTCCACATATCTTAAAATTATAGCTGCAACTTCTGCTCTAGTTGCCTCCCCTTTAGGGTCTAAAATTCCATCGCCTTTTCCACCTATAATTCCATTTTGGTATGCCCAAGCCATCGCATCTGCTGCATATGATGAAATCTGACCTGCATCTGAAAACTCATTTAAGTTTGCTACGTTTCCAGTATAAGGTCTATCTGCATATCTCCAAAGTATTGATACCATTTGTTCTCTCGTCACACTGTCGCTTGTTCCAAATGTCGTTGCATCATACCCACTAACGATATTGTTTTGCACAGCCCAAGTTATAGGCGTTGTGTACCAAGCATCTGATAAAACGTCATCAAATTCAACCGCTGCCCCACTAACAGCAGGTGACCCATCAAGTCTATGCATTACAGATATAAGCATAGCTCTTGTCATTTGCTCTTTTGGTGCAAACTCTGTATCGCTTACCCCACCAAACAAATTAAGTTGATTTGCCTGTCTAATAACGTCATAATACCAATCTGTTGGTTGTACATCTGTAAATGGATTTTCCCAAACAGTTCCACTTGAAGAGCTGCCTGATGAAGTGTTTCCTGACGTTGTTCCACTTGAAGTTGTATTATCTGTTGTTGTATCTTCTGTTGTTGTGTCCGTTGTGTCATCACTACTACTTGACGAACCTCCACTTGGTGTTGCAACAACTCCACCTGACGTAAAACCATTGCCTGATGAAGTGCT
>LNZQ01000186.1 GCA_002007315.1 Epulopiscium sp. Nele67-Bin004 | reverse complement strand
CCAAAAGAAAGTATTAAACATCAAAATACAGGTGCCTTAGTATGGAATAATTTTGATGTTTTATGGCAAGGTAATGAAACTACTCCTGAAGTTGTGGAAGCAATTTTGATGTCTGAGGGTTATACCAAAGCCATGCTTAGAAAAATAATAGAAAGATTTGAAATTCAAATTTATCAACTGTATAGCTAACAATATGATTGGTTATAATTTAAAAGTTGACAAGTATGCATTGGTGAGTTATAATGTTTAGCATTATGAATAAAAAGTAGAACAGAGAAAAGAAGGGAAGATGTATAATGGCGACTACAAAACAAGTTTTATTAACTAAAGAAGGAATTCATACATTAGAAGCTGAACTTGAGCAATTAAAAATAGTTGAAAGAAATAAAGTAGCTGAAGATTTAAAGGAAGCAAGAGCACAAGGGGACCTTTCAGAGAATGCAGAATATGATGCTGCAAAAGATAGACAAGCTGAAATTGAAACACGAATTGTTGAAATAGAAAAGATGCTTAAAAATGTAACAGTAATTGATACTGAAGACGAAAAAACGGATACCGTAAAACCTGGTCATACAGTAACTTTGTTTGATGAAAGCTTTGAAGAAGAAGTAACTTATTTAATAGTAGGTTCAACAGAGGCAGACCCTTTAAATGGAAAGTTGTCAAATGAGTCTCCAGTTGGTGCAAAAATAATTGGAAAAAAAGTTGGCGATGAAATAGAAGTTGAAACTAGCACAGGCGATAAAGATAAATACAAAATACTAGCAATTGAAAATTAATTTTAGGTGTAGTACAAAGGAGTAAAAATAAGTGGATAATACATTAAATGAGTTAGAAAAAGTAAGACATGAAAAGTTACAATCATTGCATTCTCAAGACAAAAACCCATATATTCATACGAAATATGAAGTGAACATAACTAGTGAACAAGTAAACAATAATTTTGAGGAACTTGAGGGCAAAGAAGTATCTGTTGCAGGGCGTATAATGGCTATGCGTGATATGGGAAAAGCATCTTTTGTTCATATTCAAGATGAGAATGGGCGTGTCCAAGCATATGTTAGACAAAATGAAATTGGCGAAGAAAGTTATCAGGACTTTAAGAAATATGATATTGGTGACATAATTGGAGTTGCAGGAACGGTATTTAAGACACAAAAAGGTGAAATATCAGTTAGAGCAGCAAGTGTCACTTTGCTTTCTAAAAGTCTTAAAGTATTGCCAGAAAAGTTTCATGGCCTAAAAGATACTGAGATGAGATATCGTCAGCGTTACGTTGATTTGATAGTAAATCCTGAAGTTAAAGATACTTTTGTAAAACGTTCATTAATTATTAGAGAAATGCGTCGTTTTCTTGATGATAAAGGTTTTATTGAGGTAGAAACTCCAGTTCTTCACTCAATTGCAGGTGGAGCAGCGGCAAGACCATTTGGAACACACCATAATGCATTAGATATTGATATGTTTTTGCGTATTGCACCAGAGTTAAAACTAAAGCGTCTTATTGTAGGTGGTTTTGATAAAGTGTATGAAATTGGGCGAGTTTTTAGAAATGAGGGTATGTCAATCCGTCACAACCCAGAGTTTACAATGATGGAGTTATACCAAGCGTATGTTGATTATGAGCACATAATGAACTTAACAGAATCGCTTATAAGACATGTTGCAAACCAAGTTATTGGGACGGCAATAGTAGATTATAATGGTGTAGAAATTGATTTGGAAAAACCATTTGAGCGAATTTCAATGTTAGATGCTGTAAAACAACATTCAGGTGTTGATTTCAGAGAAATTTCAACTTTGGAGCAAGCAATAGAAATTGCAAAAGAGCATCATATAACAGTTGAAAAACATCACCAAAAAGGTGACATACTAAACTTGTTCTTTGAGAAATATGTTGAAGAAAAACTTATTCAACCTACATTTATAACTGAACATCCAGTAGAAATATCTCCTTTGTCTAAACGTAAAGCAGATGACCCAGAATATACAGAGAGATTTGAGCTATTTATAGTGGGACGTGAACATGCAAACGCATTTTCAGAGCTTAATGACCCGATAGACCAAAGAGAGAGATTTAAACATCAAGAAGCATTAAGACTTGCGGGTGATGATGAGGCATGTGAAATAGATGAGGATTTCTTAACAGCATTAGAATATGGATTACCACCAACAGGCGGATTGGGGATAGGCGTAGATAGACTAGTTATGTTGCTTACAAACTCTGTATCTATTAGAGATGTATTGTTATTCCCAACAATGAAGCCAACAGATAAATAAATAATTTGGGCGGGTGAAAATAACCTGCCTTTTTTGTATAAAAAATATCAAGATATGGGCATACTATTATTAGTATAATAATAAAATATATACCTAGTTAAAATTGGAATAAGTATATTCTTGAATATGTGCAAAAAAAGTGATATTATAATAATAGAATTAGTGTTTAAACAACTAACTTAAATATTAATTCTAAAAATAAAGTTAAGGAGATGAAAAAATGAACAAACGTGAAATGGATAAAATTGTCCAAGAAGTTAAAGACAGATTAGGAATAGCACCTACTAAAGAAGAAAAATGCGGTAAATGTGTTTGGGTTGCATTAGGTGTAACAGTTGTTGTTGCTTTAGTGGCAGTTGTGTTATGGATTAAATCAAAAGAAGATGAAGATATCGAAGAATATTATGAATATTTTGATGATGAGTTAGAAGATGATATCTATGATGAAATTGCTGATGATAGCGATGACGATGTTGAGTATATGGAACTAAAAACTTTTGATGAAGAAGATGAAGAAGAATTAGAAGACGAAGAGTAGTATAAACAATGTACGGAAAAAATATTGCTACAACTTCTCAAAAGGTGTGGCAATATTTTTTTGTATACGAATTTTTATCGCCCATAACGATTATAATAATAGTAAGTGAATTAAGAAAAGGGAGATAACATGGCAAATACTAATAAACAAGATTTAAAACAATTATTTAGTCAAGAAATGCTTAATTTGTATAAAAAGATATCCAAAGAAGTGAAGTATAAATCTTCAGCGTTATTAACACAAATTCAAAAATATGGTGGTTATGAAGCAGCTTTGAAATATGTATCTACCGACTCTAACACGATAGATTTTGGTATGTTATGGGAGGCACAAAGACTAGATTTATCAATTGAGGCACTTTTGATAAAAGATAAGTATGTAGATATAGTTCCTGAAGATGTTAGAAATTTTTGTGATAGTAGACTAAAGAAGTATAACTATGCTCCGAACATAATTGAAGAACATCCTGCACCTAAAAAAACTGAAATATTAGCTACACCGATAAAAGCAGAAGAGAGTTTGCAAACGACACAGCCTGAAAAAGAAAAAGAACATAAAATATACAATGAACAAGCACTTATTTCGACTGAACAATGGAGTGAACTATTTATTAATCAAAAAATATTTACTCCAAAAAATCAAGATTTATTAATCCGAATGTATTTGGCAGGTGGCAACAGTATAAAAAGAAACGATTTGATGCAAGAAGATGGTTATCCGGGTACATACCCCTACAAGGAAGTGATTATGGCACTGGGTAAACGCATAAAAACGCAAATAAAAGTAGATGTGCCGCAGTCAGAAACGGGAGATAAATTGTGGTGGAATATAATTTTTGTAGGTTGGTTTGAAGATAACAAAGCTTTTGAATGGTCAATTGCCCCAAGACTATATGAGGCGATAGATAGTCTTATTTCTACAAACCAACTTGACATATCAAATATTGAAATATCAATGAATACAGATGAGATAAAACAAAGAACCAAAATAGAAACAAAGGAAGATGATATGACTAAGAAAGTACTAGAAGCCCCTCAACAAGAAGATAAAAAATGTCAAAGTAAACATGAAATAGGGACCATTGACAACGTAATATTGCAAGAAGTTGAAAAACCAACAGAAGAAAAAGAGACAGTATCTGAACCAGTAGAGAAGTCATGGAAAAATAATTCTGATTTAGATGAAGAAGAAAGATTAGATGCATTTTTAGATGATTTATTTGCAGATGATGATGACCCCGTTGACGAAGAGCCAAGCTATGCTGAATTAGCCGAAATTGAAAAAATGCTTAACAGTCCATATAGTCCGATAGTAGAGCCAGCTGTCCCATATCAACAACCAGTGGCAACTCCTATACAAGACGATGAAAAACTTAAAGAAACGCTTGCTAAATGGGAACAATTAAAAAGCGAATGTTTGGACTATTATGGTGCAAGTTGTGAAATATGTGGCATAGATTTTGGATACACATATGGTGAGCAATTTGAAAACTTAATTGGTGTACGCAACCTAAAATCAGACAAGGAAGAGTGGGATAATTTAGATGTTGACCCAGAAAAAGATTTAGTTCCAATGTGTAGCAATTGTAGTTGTGTAATGAAATCAAAAACACCTCCCTATACGCTAGATGAAATGAAAAAAATATATAACAAATAAGATTTTAATGACCTCGATAGAAGCGAATTCTATTATGAGGTTATTTTTTTTTGAAATTTTTTTATAAAAAATGAAAAAAAGTTGTGAAATTAGCTGTCTATATAAGTATAGCAACAAATTTTATTAAGAAAGAAGGCACACCATGACAGAAAGAAGGTTGTTGAAGGGATTAGCAAAAGGCAACGTTAAATATTACGAAAAACTAGTTGACACATATTCAAAATATGTAACAGTAGTAGTACAAAACGTGGGTCGCACATTAAGCACGCAGGATATTGAAGAACTTGTTGCTGATGTGTTTATAAAAATATGGAACAATCGTGACAAATTAGACATCAGGGAGGAGTGCCTAAAAGGGTATTTGGCTGTGATGGCGCGAAACATCACACTAAATAAACTTAAAATGGCAGGAAAAATACAACAAGTTGAGCTTGAAGAAAATGAAGTGTATGGCGAAAATGACAATTCGCTTGAAAGCAAGATTTTGCAATCAGAAATGCAACAAACGGTGTTAGAGCTTATAGAGCAATTACCAGACCCCGATAATGAAATTTTTATTAGACGGTATTTATATTTTGAGTCACTAAACGAAATATCCGAAAATATGAATATTCCACTTGGAACCGTTGGAACGAAAATTGCAAGAAGTAAAACTAAACTAAAAAAAGGATTGCTTGAAAGGGGTGTGTGTTATGAATAAAAACATAAACAAATTGCTTGGTGAAGTGAACTCACAGTTAGAACAAAATTTAGACGAAAACATATCTCAGGAGAGAATAAAGGAGTTAGCTATGAAAGGTATAAAAACACAAAACAAATCTAAAGTTATTAATTTTCCAAAAAGAACGTTGCCAATGGCAGCAGCATTTACATTATTTAGTACAGCGACATTTGCAGCAGGTCTAAGCTATTATAGCCAGAACTTATTTGGTGATAATTATGAAATTGTTGAAGAACACATTGCAAGAATTGGGCAGTCGGTTGAATTTGATGGAGTTAGAGTTACGCTTGAGGAAGTATTGGCTGTTGATAAAGAAGCAGTTATTATTATCTCAACGACAAATGTTGATGGAACTGCGATGAATGAGGGTGCATTTTATATGGATAGCATTTCGATTATTGCAACAGATGCAAACGGAAATAGAGCGTTTAGTAGTGGACACTCAATGGCAAGTAAGTTATCAGAAGATAACCTGAAACTTATTACTACAATTCAATATGATTTAGACGAGAGTTTAGAAAACATGACATTATCTATTTCAGTAGGAGATTTGTTTGCAGACAACGAAATTGTTGCACCAGCACAAAGTATTGATTTACGAGGTATGTACGAAAGCTCAAAACAATGGGGGTATATAGAAAATCCAAATAATATTAACTTACAAGAAATTTTTGGAGCGTCATTATCTCAGACATTTTCAGATGTTTTACCAGAGGGCGTAAATATTGCTAGAGTTCAATATAAAGAAGGAACAGACTTTACACTATTTTTTGAGGGTTATGAGGCGATGGACGGCACACGTATGCTATTAGTTTTGCATGACAGCGTGACTGGAAAATCTTATACACCAAATTCATCTAGTAGCAATTATACTGAAAAAGGTAAAATCGGTGAGATAGCGTTTTTTGAAGAAGCTGATGAAATTATGGCTAACTTAGACAATATGACGGTGGAAATACAGATGTCATCACTTATAAAACTTGCTGAAGGGTCAGCGGACTTTACTGTTGATATAAACGATATCGAATTGCCAACTGTATCAGCGGAAGTGAATACATTTATTCCTTTATATGATGATGGAGGTAGACAAGGGATAGTTAAAAGTTACACATTAACTACGTTAGGACTTCAATTGGAAGTAAATTATCCATTGGATTTTTATGGATACAATTATGGGGGTTCTATGGACACAACTCAAATATCATTAGTATACGCAGATGGAACAGAGCAACAACTAAGTGCAAATCGTAGCAAAGCTGATACGGTAAATCATGAATGGACTGTGACTTATGAAGTGCAAGTTGAGGACTATACAACAATTGGTATAGTTAACGTTAACGAAGTTGAATATATCAAAATGAATGGAGTGCTATTTGAAGCAGGACAAAGCACATCACTAAGTGTTCCAACGAAAGAGGGTACAATTGAGGTTGCAAACACAACGGCTGATATAACGCCTACTGGATACAAATTGACTCCTCTATATCTTGATATACAAATGGAGGCTGACGGAGTAAACATATTTGATATAGATATGGATAAATTGGTAATTGAACCTAATGTTAGCATAATGTATAACGACGGTTCGGTAATAGAGCTACAAGGTTATATTGATTATATTAATGAGCAGACTAATAGCATACATTTTGGATATGGTAGCAGTGATACAATGCTTGCTGTTGATAGCGTGGTTGGTATAATTTACGGAGATACAACGATACAGTTTTAATTTTGAAGGTGGTGCGATGGCACTACCTTTTTTTATATGTAAAAATACGGTATAATATAAATATTTAAAGTTAGATGTTACAGGTGTTGTTGAAGATATAATTAAAATGATAAATGGAGAGAAAATTTTTGTAACAATTAGGCGAGAGTTTAGGGCAGGTGGGGCAGTTCCTAGAAATAGAGAAGAAATATATTCTGCTATGATAACTTGGGGATTTTTATCTTACTATGATGATGAAATTAGTATTCCAAATAATGAGTTGATGATAGAATTTGAACTTGCACTTCAAGAAGATTGTTTTGTTGAAATAATAGAACTAGATTTATGATTGACTAATTGTTTCCAGTAACTTAAAATAGATAGAAAGATTATAACCAAAAGGATTAGTTATATGCCACTACAAAATAAATTAGGAATAACTGACTCGGTTGAACTAGCCAGAGTGGAAGAGCAGTTAAGTAAGAAAAAAGCAATACAAATGTTTGAAACAGGCTTTCTGGAAACGTTGCAAGTGGGCAAGTTTGAGGCGTTGTCGCAAATACACAAATGTTTATTTGAAGAAATTTATGACTTTGCAGGAGAAATCCGAACTGTAAACATAGCAAAAGGAAATTTTAGGTTTGCACCTGTTATGTATTTGCAATCATCACTAAGTTATATCGACAATATGCCACACGCTACTTTTGACGAAATAGTGGAAAAATATGTTGAGATGAACATAGCCCACCCTTTTAGAGAAGGCAATGGGCGTAGCACCAGAATTTGGCTTGATTTAATGTTTAAGCATAGTTTAGGAAAAGTTGTAGATTGGGGCGAAATAGATAAAAACGACTATTTGCTTGCTATGGAGCGAAGCCCTATAAAAGACATAGAAATAAAATATTTACTGCAAAATGCTTTAACTACAAATAGCAAAGAAATCTACCTAAAAGGAATTGACGCAAGCTATTATTATGAAGGATACAATACATTCACTACGAAAGGAATTGAAATAAATGATACAAATTGATAGAGATTATATGTTAAACTGCTTTGAAACGATAGTAAAAACTCCAAGTCCAACGGGGTATTACCCAAAAGTTAATGCAGTTGTGGAAGAAATCGTAAACAAACTTGGGCACAAAGTAACATACGACAGAAAACATACGGCGTACATCACGCTTGAGGGGGAGGACAACTCAAAAACGGTTATGCTTGGAGCACACTTAGACACGATTGGGCTTGTCGTTAGAAGTATCCAAAGCGACGGTACGCTTTTGGTTAGAGAACTTGGTGGCGTAAGTCATTCAAGTGCCGAAGATGAAACTGTTACGATACACACGAGAAGCGGAAAAACTTATACAGGGCTATATGTTTGTAAATCGCACTCTGTGCATATGTTTGATGATGCTAAAACTCGTGTACGAGATGTTGATTCAATGATGATACTGTTAGATGAGCCTGTGAAAAATAAAGAAGATGTTGTTGCACTTGGTATTAGAAACGGTGATCCAGTGTCTATTGACCCACATTTTTCAGTTACACCAAACGGCTATATAAAATCACGTTTTATTGATGATAAAGCAGCCGTTGCAGCGATAATAACAACGGTGAAATATTTAGTTGACAACAACTTAAAACCAAAATATCGCACAATTTGTGCATTTCCACACTATGAAGAAATCGGACACGGTGGTTCATATATTCCGGATGAAGTTGAAGAATTTTTGGCTGTTGATATCGGGCTTGTTGGTGAAAATCAAGACGGTTCAGAATACAAAGTATCAATTTGTGCAAAAGACGGAGCGACTCCTTATGACTGGGACATGACGAATAAGCTTATTGCACTTGCTGAAAAAAATGAGTGTGACTATGCTGTTGATGTGTTTTATCGCTATGGAACAGATGGAGCAGCCGCACTTAGAGCAGGGCATGACGTTGCTGTTGGAGTGTGTGGAATGGCTGTGTATGGTTCGCACGGTGTTGAAAGAACGCACATTGTGGGGCTTGAGCATACGGCTAAGTTGCTTGTATCGTATGTGTTAGATTTGAAATAGGCTAGGGGGTAGTTGATGAAAGTAGTAATTGCAGAAAAGCCTTCGGTGGCAAAAAATATAGCTGATGCACTTGGCATAAAAAAAAGGCAAGATGGGTATTTTGAAGGGAATGGGTATTATATAACTTGGGCGTTTGGGCATTTGCTCGGGTTATATGATGCCAAAGATTATGATGAAAAAATGGCACGTTGGTATATGAAAAACTTCCCATTTATACCAGAAAAATTTGAGTATAAAGCAGTAAATAACTCAAAAAAGCAACTTGCATGCATCAAAAAATTGATTAACAATAAAGAAGTAACCGAAGTTGTGTCGGCATGTGACTATGACCGTGAAGGACAAATTATAGGTGATATAATTTTGGCACACTTAAAAGTAAAAAAGCCGATTTATCGTATATTACTAAACGAGTGGACGGAAGCAGAAGTTCTTAAAGGTATCGAAAATATGGTGCCAAACAAACAACTTAAACCGCTACAAGATGCAGGGATAAGCAGGCAACAAGCAGATTGGCTTATCGGCATAAATTTGACATCGGTTGCAACGTTAAAATATAAGACGGAAAAAGGGCAAGTGTACAACATTGGACGTGTTTTGCTCCCGACTTTGAAGATGATATATGACCGAGATATTGAAATTGAGAAGTTTGACCCGAAGCCGTATTATAAGTTGGTTGCTGATTTTAATGTGGACGACAAAAAGTATAGAGGAACATATATAGTTGATAAAAAAGACCAATTTGACAAGCGAACCGAGTTGGATTTATTACAAAAACAACTGATAGGGCAACCGTCAACTATTATAGATAAAACTATTAACCACAAAAAAGAATATCCGTTTCCGTTGTTTAATTTGTCAGCACTGCAAGGTTATGTGACAAGCAAATTTAAAGGGTGGTCATCAGACAAAGTATTGAAAGTTGCACAAACTTTATACGAAAAAAAATATATAACGTATCCAAGAACGGCGAGTACTGTTCTTGATGATAGCTTGGTCGGTAAAACGCAAAAAGTGTTAGAAGTGGTCAAAAAAGGTTTGCCACATGAAGACGAAATTGTGTTCAAAAAGTTGCCAAGAGTTTTTAATAGTAGCAAAGTTGAGAGCCACAGTGCGATAATTCCAACGTACAAAAAGCCAAATAGTTTGGGGTTTGATGAGCAAATTGTTTATACTGCAATATTAAATAGGTTTTTGATGCAATTTATGCCTGTTGCAGAGCACGACGAAACTATTATAATTACAGAGGCATGCAATTCGGAGTTCATTACAAAAGGGCGAATACAAAAAGTGTTAGGTTGGAAAAAGCTTGAAAATGACCAAACTAAAGATGTGATTTTGCCAAACTTGGAAAAGGACGACAAAGGTATAGTTGAAAATGCTGAAGTAACTGCACATACGACAAAGCCACCAAAGCCATACACAGAAAAGACGTTGCTACGTGCGATGGAAACGTGTGGCAAAAAGTTTAAAGATGACGATGAAGAAGTTGCAGAGGAAGTGTTGAGCGGATTTAGTATAGGTACGCCTGCAACACGTGCGGACACGATAAAAAAATTGTGTAGCACAAACTATACTATTATGGACAAGAAAAATATACGTTGCACTCCAAAAGGGCGTGCAATTATCGAGATGTTTCCTGTTAAAGAGCTGATGGATTTACAATATACGGGTAAGCTTGAAAAAACACTTGCTGATATGGAAAAAGGTTTGGTGTCAAAAGATGAATTTATGACGCATATTAAACAATTTGTTGTTCAAGCTGTTGATGAAATTGTGCAGCAGCAGAAAATCATACAACATGTAGAACTTAAGCCAGCAACTTCAGCTACTCCACAACAAAAAGAAGTAATCGGAGAATGTCCAATATGTGGAAGTAATATAGTTGAAGGGGATAGGGGCTTTGGTTGTATGGGATATAAGCAAGGTTGTAAGTTTGTGCTTTGGAAGCAAGATGATACGTTTAAAAAGTATAACAAGAAGCTAACTAAGACAGCGGCAAAAGCATTATTAAAGAAGGGAAATACAGTGATTAAAGGTTTTAAAACTCCTAGCAATACTAAATTTGAGGCAATAGTAAGCTATGAATATGACAAGGAAAGTAGCTCTGTTAAGTGGAAATTTGATAGAACTTAGCAATATAACCAAAAAATAACTCGAATTTTATATATTTTATCAATAATAAGCTATATAAAGTTAGACGAGTCTAAGCAAAATAGATAGGTTTTATTAAATTTTAAAATAATTATATATTATAATTGACTAACTAGTACTTGTGGGTGTATTATATGTTTAAGAATAAATTTAATAGAGAATCTTAGGAGGATTTGATTATGGCATATTTTATTGATGAAGCATGTATTAGTTGTGGGGCATGTGCAGCTGCTTGTCCAGTAAGTTGTATTTCTGAAGGTGAAAGTATTTACGAAATCGACGCAGCACAATGTGTTGAATGTGGAGCATGTGCATCTGTTTGTCCAGTAGACGCACCACACCAAGCGTAATAATATAAACAAAAAAGATTAGGGTTTTGATTGCCCTAATCTTTTTTTGTGCAAAAATTGGAGTTTCCTATTTAACTATTATGATAAAGAGGTGATATTTTGGAGCAAAACTTTAAACCACAGCTTGAAGAAGTTAAGCAAGCTATATCAGCAGGTGAAAAATCACTAAGCTTAGCACACAATTTAGAAGACAAATTAAAATCAGCGAAAAATTGGGGATTTTCCGATATTTTAGGTGGTGGAATGCTTTCTGGTGTCGTAAAACATAACAAGTTAGAAGATGCCCAAATTATAGCAAACGAATTACAATCACAGTTAAAACTTTTTAATTCGCAGTCAGCAGGCATAACTATTGATGAAAATATAGAAGTTTCCATTGATGATTTAACAAAAACAATAGATATTTGGTGGAACGATGTTTTTACAAATGTAAGCGTATACAATAAAACTAAGAAATACCTAGATAAAGTTAGAGAACTTCAAACAAATATTAAACATGCATTAGAGCGATTATATAATTTACAAAAAGAGTTGGAAACAAAAATACTTCGCCAATAGCCATTTTTTATGATAAAATAAACCTATTGACAAAAAAATAGGAGGCTTTGAAATGTACAAAGGATTATTTATAGCTTTGGAAGGCGGCGAAGGTGCTGGAAAATCGACAATGGCACAATTACTTAAAGAAAAATTGCAACAACAAGGAAAAGAAGTAATTATAACAAGAGAGCCTGGGGGGATACCATCAGCCGAGGCGATTAGAAACAACATAATGGATTTTTATGTTGACTCAAAAACAGAACTTTTGTTGTACTTATCAGCAAGACGTGAACACCTAGTAAACAAAATTATTCCATGTTTAGAAGAAGGAAAAATAGTTATCACAGATAGATTTTATTTAAGTTCTTTAGTTTATCAAGGACATGCCCGTGGTCTTGGAATTGACAGAGTTAGAGAGCTTAACAGTTTTGTGTGCGAAAATGTATATCCAGATTTAAACATTTTGCTAGATATACCCCCAGAAATAGGACTTTTGAGAAAAGCAGAGGCAAAAGACTTAAATCGTCTTGACTTAGAAAGTAAAGAGTTTCACCAAAAAGTTAATGAGGGGTACAAAATTTTGGTGAAACAAAACCAAGATAAAATAGTTGTGATTGATGCAACAAAAAATATAGATGAAATATTAAATACAATTATATCGTACTTAGATAGGGTCTAAATGTATTACTAAATTGACATCAAAATCGATTAAACAAGCTTTTTCGATACGGTCGGCAAGCTTATGGCTTGTGACGATATCAACATTTGCATCAACTTCAATGTGTACAGAGGCAAACAAATTTGTTGGTCCATACGTATGAATAGTCAATTTGTGTACACCTAATACGCCATCATATGAGGAAATTTTAGTTTCTAGCTGTCTAACTAACTCATCTGGTGGTGCTTCCCCTAAAAGTGGGCTAACAGTTTCTTTTACAAGAGTAGTTCCTACATAAATTATAAAAAGTGCCACAATAAAACTTATATATCCGTCCAAATTAAAATTAATCTTATCAGATACAACTATAGAAATTAAAATTCCTGTTGTAACTATTGCGTCGTTTAGGCTATCTTTTGCAGTTGCTTTAAGTGCTGGTGATTGTATAATATAGCTTAGTTTTCTGTTGAATAAATACAACCAAAGCTTTACAAATATTGAAATTATTAGAATAAGTATTGCATATTTGTTATAAACAAAATCAACAGGTGTAATAATTTTGCCTATAGAACTTAAAACAAGTTGACTACCAATAAAAATTATAAATATTGAAATAATTAATCCAGCTATATTTTCGATACGGGCATGCCCAAAGGGATGTTCATCATCAGCAGGTTTGGAAGAAAGTTTAAATCCAATAATTGTAATTACAGACGACAGGGCATCTGCCAAATTGTTTATAGAATCAGCAATTATCGAAATACTACTTGATATTAAGCCAATTCCTAATTTGAATGCAAATAACAACACATTGCAAACAATGCCAACTATGCCCCCGAGCAATCCATAACCAATTCTATCACTAGTATTTTTGGTGAACAACTTCAGTAATAAATTTGTCATAGTTTTCCTCCTTTTCTAGTTTCAAATTTGTTATCTTATATACTATAATATGATTAGATAAAGAAATTGGACTAAAATTATATATCTTTTCTGTATAAAAATTTTTAATTGGTCAATACTCTAAGTAGAAATAAAAGAAGCGAGGTATTGACGATGGTAAAAGCAAGCAGAGTAATAATGTTTATAAGTGCTATGTATATGTATTATATTTTTATTGCTAAAGATTTTGGACAAGAAGGTACAATCGGAAAATTAGCATTAGTTATGACGTTGCTAATTTTAATGGAAGTTATAAGAAGAAAGTCAACTCAAACTTTTCATGAAGCATCAGAAATTGAAATTATAGACAGCATGGACTCGGACGTATTTGTCCATTATGTTGCTGAATTATATAAAAGAATCGGGTATCAAGTTAGTTTACCAACAAGTGAGCAAAAGAAAATTTGTGACCTAGTTGTTACAAGAGTCGGCAAACGTTTTTACTTAAAATGTTTTAAACAAGTAGGCGAAATCAAATTAGAGCAACTAAATGAGGTGCAAGATTATATTGACAAAAATAACAATAAACCTACAAATAAAGCAAGGTTTGTTGTAGTAAGCAACGCCCATTTTAGTCATGAAATTAAAAGTTCAGATATGCTTATATTAAAAGATAGAAATTTTCTATTGCGTTGCATAGAAGAATTTAAGCAAGATACAACAACTAGAAGGTTGCACCTAAACCTCGCAAAGTGATATACTTATAAAAACTAGAAAGCGAGGAAATTTCCTATGGATACTGTCGTATGGATAATTAGCAATCATAATGTATTTATGAATGATTACTATAAAGACAAATGGAAAAAAGTAGAATTTTATAAGCGTGATTATTGGGAAGTTTATTGCCACTATGACATGAATGAATTAGTTGACTATTTAAATTATCCGCTACATTATAACAATTTTAAAGGTAGCGACTTAAAAATTGTTTATGATATGCCTATAATATATGAATATTTATATAAAGTTAAAGAGAGATTTAACCAAGTTAATACTATAACTTTGTGTGCACTTGAGCCAGTTTTGTTGTGGTATTTATATAATAATGATTTATTGAGTGACCTTCCCCTAACAATTGGACAAGAAACTAAATTTTACGAAGTAGTTAAGCAAGGTAAAATTATAACGCTAAAAGAAATAGAAGAAGAGGAAGATATGGACTATGTAAATGTTCCTATGTCTAAAACAAGTGAACTACTTGTGTGTGAAGAAGACACGTTAGACAAGCTAGACCTTGCTCCTTTTTCTAAAGAAACTAAAGAACAACTGCGTAATATACTTGTGCCATCTACTAACGATTTAGAAACAGTATTTAACCAACTTCCTATATTGTGTCCTGCAACAATTAGAGTATCGCCTAAAAATGCTGAAAAGTTTTTAGATGTAAATGACGTGTTAGTTAAAGATAGTCTAGTTCCGAGTGGTTCATTCGTAAATAAAGGGGATACTCTTTTTGAATATACACATGAGGTCAAAAAGTTATTTGGCAAAAAAGACGTCCAAACTATATCTAAAGTTAGTGACATGACAGGAATTATCAAATGGCATGTCGATTTAAATAAAAATGATATTTGGGCAAAAAAAGAAGAAATAATAGGAACCATAATCCCTAAACAATAATATAATAATATTTTATTACAATAGCTAAGTGAAAAAACTTAGCTATTTTTATTTTTCTATCATAAATGTATTAAGTTTGTAAAAACTATGTAAAATATGCGTAAAATTTTTTAGAGTATATTTAAAAGTATGTTAACAGCTTGTGCAATTTGAATAAAACTAAATTTAGTGAATATGACAGGAAATAGATAAAAATGACTATTATAGTATAAAATATATATTAAAAAGTTTTTTGAATTTAGTGTCAAAATGTTGCTGTTAGGAATAATATAATATAATTATGGTATAGATATGCCATAAAAATAGTAAGAGAGTATATTTTATACAGTTAAACCAAAAATAGTATATATATATTTAATGTATACGCTTGACAAAAGTGCTGTAATTTTATATAATTTATATAATACAATCCATAGGGGGGAGAGTCGAAATGACACTAGAATTAATGAATGAAATGATAAGAGAATTATTAGAATTAGGGAAACCTGTGCCGAAATATGTTGTAGATATGCCTGTTGCATGGTCATCAAAGTTATATATCGCAAATCAATTAGATGAGGAAAAAGACACTCAACGTATTTACACGATATTGCATGACATTTATCAAGAAAAAATGTTTAGATATGACAAATATATGCATGGTGCATATGAAACATATATTGAACAAAAAGTTAAATTTTTCTTAAAACTTGCTTTACTAAGCATTAGAGTTGGTCAACCACCAACAGAGAGCATTCCATACATAGAGGAAGCTTTAGTTATGCTTGATGGTGCTGAAAGTGTATATCCATACATTAGCCCAAAAGAAGTAAGCCTAGTTAAAGAAGAAGTTTATAGTTTAATCAATAAGTAAGACCATTTAGCGTAAAGCTAAGTGGTCTTTTTTATAAGTAAAGGAGATGGGGAAATATGGATATACTGATTGGTCAAGTGGGTAGTGGAAAAACTACTATGTGCTACCAAAAAATTAGAAAGACTTTGCAAGAAAATCCTTATAAAAAAATTATAATGTTAGTGCCAGAACAATTTAACTTAGAAGTGCAAAAAGATTTGGCAATGGTATTACAACCAGGATTATTTAGCGTGGAAGTTTTAAGTTTTAGAAATCTTATACAACGAGCATTAGTAAATGTAGAGGATACCCCTATAATAGATGACTTAGAAAGAGTCATGATATTAAAAAGGGTTATAGAAGCTAACAAAAGTAAATTAATATATTTTAAAAAATCACAAGAGAAAGATGGATTTATTGATGAAGTTAATAAACTTCTTGCAACTTGTGAAGGACAAGGTATCGGCATAGATGAACTAGATAAAATTTCTAATACTTCATCAACTATATTAAACAACAAACTTGAAGATATAAAACAAATTTATAAATGGTTTTATGATTATATTGAAAACAAGTTTTTAACTGTTGAAAGTAGTATGCAAGTATTAAAAAATATGTTGATTAAAACAAAAGCATACGATGGAGCATTAATTTTAGTTGATGGATTTTATACTTTTACTGCGATGCAACTTGAAGTTTTGCAAGAATTATATGTACAAGCTGATCAACTTGTTATTACTTTGCCGATGGATAAACAATATGCCCAAACTGACATTATAAAGGAAAGTAATATTTTTTATAATAGTATTAAAATGTTGCGTATTATCCAAAATTCACTTGAAAAAAGTGACGATGAAGTTAAAATACACTTTATGGACACTCCAAAAGGGGATAAAGCAACTGATTTGAAATATTTACAAGCAAACTATTTTAACACTTTTCAAGTTAAGCAGCCAAAAAATGGTGATAGCGTAAAGTTGTATGCATATTCAAGCTTAATGGCAGAAGTTGAAACGGTGGCTTGTCAAATAAAACAATTAGTGCGAGATGAAAATTATAGATATCGTGATATAGTTATTTTGGTTGGAGATATCTCGGTATATAGAAGTTATATTAGTAGTACGTTTGCCGAATATGATATACCATATTTTTTAGATACAAAAAGAAACATACACACAAATCCACTTGTGCAGATGGTAATAAATTTATTAGATGTTATTGCAACTAGTTGGAGCTACAACTCTATGATGTCGCTACTAAAAACAGGAATGTTAAATATTGATGATATAGATTATTTAGAAAATTATGTTATCGCCCAAGGGATTAGACGTAAAAAGCAGTGGAAAGACATATGGCAATATGGTGACCAAAGTTGGGATTTTAAGCGTTTAAATAACACTAGAGAGATAATCGATGGTATACTGACTAAGTTTGAGGACGCCATTAATAAAGAAAAAAATACTAGAGGTAGAGTGCACATTTCAAAATTGGTATCTTTAGTATATAAATTTTTGGAAGAACATTTTATTTTTGAGAAAGTACAAAGTATTGTAGAATACCATAAATCACATCAAAACCTAAGCTTGGAACTTGAAAACTCACAAATTTGGGAGCAAGTTATGAAAGTGTTAGAAAGTTTGGTTCATATTTTGGGTGACGAGGAAGTTTCGGTGTCAACATTTAAAAATATTTTGAGCACTAGCTTTAGCTATCAAAAAATGGGTATAATTCCAGCGTCACAAGATGAAATTTTGGTTGGCGAAGTTGAGAGAACACGTATACCTATGAAAAAAGCAATTTTTATATTAGGTGTAAACGAAGGAATGTTGCCATCAAATAGTAATAATGGTGGATTGTTTTCGGAAATGGATAGATTTTCGATACAAGATATTTGTCAAACAAAAGATATGGAAAATATGTATGATACGTTTATACACAATCACTTATATGGTAGCGACCTTGAAATTTATACAGCGATTAATAGAGCAACGCATTTATTATATATGAGCTATATTATGAGCGATGACGAAGGCGATACAAAGCGAGCATCTATTTTGTTTAACAAAGTTAATCGTTTGTTTGAGATACAACCGCCGTTTGTTAAAAACTTTGTTGATAGTATTTATCACTCTCAAGCTACACTAGGGGTCGTTGGCGAGGCAGTTAGGCAAGAAGTTTTGATGGGACAACCTATGGAAAATGATATAAGAGATGCATTAAGTTGGTATAAGGAAAATTATATAGATACAGATGTAATTTTACGACAACTATTTTATACAAATCAACAACAATATTTAGATAGCCAACTTGTTGCACAACTTTATAATAACAATGCAATTACTACGGTGTCTAAGCTTGAGCGATTTAGAAAATGTCCTTGTAGCTACTTTATTGAATACGGTTTAAAAGCAAGTGAACGAAAACTATTTAAATGGGATAGTGCTGATATTGGAACGATATTTCATGCTATTTTGGAGCAATATCCTAAAGAGCTTGAACTACAAGGTGTAACCTGGGTTGATGTTGACAAAGTGCAACAGAGAAAAATAGTACATGATGTGGTAACAGCTGTGGTTGCAAAGTATAACAGAAAAAACATGCAGACAGGTCAGCTTAAATATACAGTTGAGCGTATAGAAAAAATGGCATTACGAGCGATTGACGCCCTAACTTATCAACTTAAAAAAGGTGAGTTTGAACCTAACCAATATGAGTATAAATTTGGATATAATGGTATGCCAGATATTCAAGTACAGCTAGACGATGGCAGTATAATTAAACTACAAGGGACGATTGATAGGGTTGATATTTATACCCAAAATGGTACACAATACATTAAAATTTTGGATTATAAAACTGGACAAAAAGATTTTGACTTAGTAGAAATTTACTATGGGCTACAGCTACAACTATTGTTGTATTTAGATGCATATTTAAAATCAAATAAAAATACCCAAGAGGCAGGGGTGTATTACTTTAAATTAGATGCAAAATATGTAAAAGTTGATGCAAGCGATAATAAGGAAGTTTCGCAAGATAGTAAGTATAAACAGTTTAAAATGTCAGGATTAACACTTGAAGATGAAAATATTGCAACAGCTTTAGAAAAAGATTTAAAAGGTAATGTTATACCTGTAACGAAAACTACAAAAGGTTTTCATTCGAAGTCTGTTATTGCTGATGAGCAGCAATTTGTTGATTTACGCCAACACGTGTATAATATAGTTAGTGGGCTTGGCAAAGATATTTTGGACGGCAAAATAAGTGCAACACCTTATAAATTGGGTAAGCAAACAGGTTGCGACTATTGTAAATATCATGGTATTTGCAAGTTTGATGAAAATTTGCCAGACAATAACTTTGATATATGCACGGCAATTGGTAAAGAAGGAGTTATAAATAGTTTTAAGAAAGGGAGTGGCGACAGTGGCGGATTGGACGACAGCACAACAAAAGGCGATTGATACAAGAGATAAAAATATTTTAGTTTCGGCGGCGGCAGGTTCGGGAAAGACTGCCGTTTTAAGTGAACGTGTAGTTAAAAAAATTGTTGGTTCAGCTAATGATGCGGGCGTATCAGTTGACAAGTTTTTAATAGTTACGTTTACAAATTTGGCAGCACAAGAGATGAAAGAACGTATTGAGCATAAACTTAATGAGGAGCTTGGAGAAATTCAAGATAACGGAAAAACACTAGAGCACTATAGTTATTTAGAAAAGCAAATTAGTTTGTTACCAAAATCCTCAATTTCGACGATACATTCATTTTGTCAAAAAACTATTAAGCAGTATTTTAATGAGCTTGATATAGACCCGAACATGCGAATTGGACAAGACATTGAACTTAAAATTATGCAAAATGACATTATAGAAGAAGTTATCGAAGAAGCATTTGAACAAGGGACGCAAAGTTTTTTTAGACTTGCTGATACTTATGGGAGCGTAAGGGGTATGGATGCACTGGCACTAATTGTGCGTGATATTTATACTTTTACTAGAAGTTTGCCAAATCCAAACAAATGGCTTGATGAGCAAGTTAATAAATTGCTAAACCCTTGTGATGATTTAGACTGGAAAAAAATTTTAACGCAGGAAGATGTTGTTTCGGAGGCAATATCTTGGCTTGAACGAGCGTTAGTTATTTGTCGTTTGCCAGACGGTCCGTCAAACTATGTAGATACTATCGAAAGTGAAATACGATGGGTAGAAGAAATGGGGACATGGCCAAAAAATAAATTACCACAAGACAAACAATCTAGTAAATCTTTACGAGAACAAGTTCAGGACATACGAAAACAAGTAAAAAAACTATTAGAAACACAAGCTGAAACTGAAGATATGTTTGCTGAGGCAAATGAACTTGAAAAGTATACTATTAAAATAGGCGAATTGTTTGCGGAAATAGTTAATTTAATGCGTACGTTTGAACAAAAATATAGCGAGGCAAAAAAAGAACGAGGGTTGCTTGATTATGCTGATTTGGAACATATGATGCTTAAATTGTTGGTGGATAGCGATGGTAACTATACGCAAATTGCGAAAGAGCTATCAACTTTTTATGATGAAATTTATATTGACGAGTATCAAGATGTGAACGATGTTCAAGAAACGATATTGTCTGCAATTGCCGAGGCAAGTGGAACCCCTAGATTTATGGTGGGTGATATGAAGCAAAGTATATATAGATTTAGACTTGCAAACCCACAAATTTTTTCAAACAAGTATACAACTTATCCAAAAGATGATAGTGAAAACGACATATGTATAAATTTGTCTGAAAATTTTAGAAGTAAAAAAGTTGTTCTGGATTACTGCAACCAAATATTTCAAAAACTCATGAGTGAGCAAGTTGGGGATTTGGAATATGATGAAGATGCAACGCTTAAAGAGGGCAACAAATATGAGTATAATGTTGCTGACAGCATGGTTGCAACAGAGCCAGAAGTTATTGTGATAGAAACCAATACACAGACAGCTGAGAGTGAAGAGGATGAAGATTTTTTAGCGATAGAGCTTGAGGCAAAAATGGTTGCACAAAAAATCAAACTAATTGTTGACGGCAAAGCAAATCCAAAAATGGTATATGATAAAGAAAATGATGATTATAGAGAAGTTCAAGCTAAAGATATAGTTATTTTGCTTAGAGCAAAAAGCAATGCTAATTTGTTTGCTGAAGCGTTATCAAATGTTGGGCTTGATTCTCATTTGGAGGGAGGGGATTCGTTTTTTGATGCAGCAGAAGTTGAACTGATGTTTAACTATATAAAAATTATAGATAACCCTCTGCAAGATATACCTCTATTGTCTGTGTTGCGGTCGCCAATCGTCAATTTGACATATGAAGATTTGGCTAAAATTAGACATATCAAAAGCAACTGTCCTTTTTATGAGGCGTTTGTTTGCTATGTTGAGCAACACCAAGATGAGAAACTATTGAATTTTAAACATGAGCTTGAATATTTTAGGGAACTAAGCAAAACTACAACAGTTGAAGAATTAATAAGCAGAATTTATAAACAAACAGGATATTATCGTTATGTTGGAATGCTTGATGGTGGTGAAACAAAACAAGCTAATCTTAGATTGCTAAAAAAAGAGGCTCTTAGATATGAAGAAAATAGTAAATCAGGGCTATTTAATTTCGTAACTTACTTGCAAAAAGTGTATGAATCTGAAGAACAAATTAATCAAGCTAAAGTTGTTGCTAACAAAGAAAATGTTATAAAAAAAATGACTATACACAAAAGTAAGGGGCTTGAATTTCCAGTTGTTTTTTTGAGTCATGCAAACAAGCAGTTTAATCAAAAAGATACGACGAAAACAACTTTAGTTCATAGCAGGCTAGGCTTTGGGTCAAAGTATAGAGATACAGAAACGTATATCGAGTACGAAACTATACCGTATATGGCGATAAAACGAGCGATAAAAAACGAAAATATTTCGGAGGAAATGCGAGTTTTATACGTTGCGTTAACACGTGCAAGAGAAAAACTTTATATAACAGGGCAAGTTAAAAACAACGAAAATTTTAAAGCTATAGTTGATTTGTATAATAATGAAATGAATATTGATGCTGGGTTGGTGAGAAAATCAAATAATTATTTGGATTGGTTAGTCCTATCAGGTATAAAAAATATAACGTATATGACAAAAGCAGACTTAAATAAGGCTGACAAAGCTCAGCCACAAATTAATAACAAAGTTGATGACTTACTTGGTATAAATATAACGACACAATATGGCGACCATAAAAAAGAAATATATGACAAACTAAACTATATGTATGTGCACCAATGTGCAGTTGGGTTGCCACAAAAAGTGTCGGTTACTAAACTTAAAAATGAGTTGATGCCAGAAAAAGAAATTATTCCATACGTTCCTAAATTTGCGTTAGATGACACGCCACAAGGGGCAGTTAGGGGAACGATTATTCATGGTGTATTTGAACATTTGGATTATATAAATATTACAACAGCAGGCGATATTAAATCTGAGATACAAAGGTTAATAGCTAACGAGCAAATTGTAGATAAATCTATAGAAGTAATTGACATTTCTAAAATGGTATCATTTGCAAATTCGGACGTTATAAACAGAATGCGACAAGCACAGCAAAAGTTTAAAGAGCAACCTTTTGTTTATACTCTGGACTCTAAAAGAGTTGATGCAAACTGTACAGGCGAAAAAGTATTGATCCAAGGTATAGTTGATGCATGTTTTATTGAAAACAATGAAATAGTTTTGATTGATTACAAAAGTGATTATGTAGATATTAGCAACAAACAACAAAGTATTAACAATATTGCAGAGCGTTATAAAGTACAAGTTGATTTGTATGGCGAGGCACTGGGAGATATTATGGGCAAAAGCGTTGCTCAAAAATGGATATATTTATATAGTATAGATGAATGGATAATGGTATAAAATTTTAGTAGGTTGCAATAGCTTTATTGCAATCTTTTTTTTGTGGATAAATAAGGTATATGTATGCTATAATATAGTAGCAAAATTTAATTTTAAGATGGAGGACAACATGATAAAAAAAATATTTCTTGGAATAGCGATACCCGTAGTAAGTATCGCAGCAGGTAGAGTATATTTGCAAGAACGACCGTCAACTACGTTTATAGACCCTATGACGTATTTTAGCGAATTTGTTAGCGGGCAACAAAATATGACTTATGAAGACACACGAATTAGTATGATTGAGCCAGTTATTATAAAAGATGATGTTATATACGTGTCAAATGAATTTGCCTCGCTATATATTGACGATGCTATATTTTATGATAGTGTGGAAGATATATTAACGATAACAAATGCGGCACAAGTAATAAGAATGAATATTGGAGATGCATATTATACGATAAATGGTGAGGAACATGTGCTTGACTTTGCTATATTTGAACGAAATGAAACTGCATACATTCCAGAGTCATACCTAGAAGCAAACTACCCTATAAGCTTTGAACTTGGTGAAGATGAACGCCTCGTTGTTGCAACTGATTTACAAACGTCGAAACAACTTGCAAAAGTGACAGGCAAAAATGTTGTTATTAGAACACACCCTGATAAAAAGCAGTCTATAGTAGATACATTGGCAACAGATAGCGTGATCGAAGTGTATGGTGAAGAAGTTGATGGATATTATCGTGTTAGAAATGAAAATGGAATGATTGGTTATGTTGATGTTGATGATGTGACGTTTACAGGCAAAACTGAAGTTCAAACTGCAAAAGTTTATGAACCTTATCCAGTTAGCAAGCCACTAAATGACAAAGTTAAACTTGTGTGGGATCAAATGGTGTCTGAGCCAGTGCATGACCTTAGTGCAACAAGATACAAAAATATTGGTTATGCAAATGTTATATCTCCAACATGGTTTGAGTTTGCAGATGACCAAGGAAATTTAACAAATAGGGGTAGTACAAGCTATGTTCAACAAGCACATGCTTTGGGGCTACAAGTTTGGCCACTTATAAGCCATAATTTTGTTGAGTGGCAATGGACTAGAGAAATTTTGACAAGTACAGAAAAACGACAAAATCTTATAGATAATCTTATTACATATGCTACGACATATGGGGTTGATGGCATAAATATTGATATTGAAAATGTTGCAGAAGATTTTTCAGATGAATGGGTACAGTTTATGAGGGAACTTTATCCGCAACTAGGGGCGCTAGGGCTAACAGTGTCTGTTGATATTTATATTCCGTCGGCGTGGTCTGCACATTATCAGCGTGACAAAATAGGTGAAGTTGTTGATTATTTTATAGTTATGGCGTATGACCAACATTGGTCTGGTTCTGATGAAGCAGGGCCAGTTGCGGCTATACCGTGGGTTGAAGAAGGCATACTGTTAAACTTGCAGGAAGTGCCAAGCGACAAACTTGTAATGGGTATACCATTTTATAATAGGGTTTGGGCAGAAACTGAGGACGGTTTAGAAACAGTTGCTGTTAGTATGTATGAGGCGAATTCAAGAATTAGTTCCGCAGGGGCACAAGTTGTATATGACCCAGAAACTAAGTTAAATTACGCTGAATTTAATGCATCTGACAAACTTTATAAAATTTGGCTTGAGGACGCTTGGGCAATCGAGTTGAGGCTTGAAATCATTGATAAATATGACCTTGCAGGGTATGCGGGTTGGAAGCTTGGTTTAGAAACTTCTGATGTGTGGGATAAATTATCTCAATTCGGTGAATAACAAATCCACTTTTTTAATACAATAAACAAGAGGGGAGTACTATTTTTTTGAAGAGGTGGAATTAAAAATGAATCTTAGGAAATCGACAGTACTTACAATGGTACTAGTTGGAATAATTGCCCTTAGTGGGTATTTTAAATTTGGAGCTGTGTCGGCAATGCCAGTGATGGCTGAGATTGGGCAAGAACCAGCAAAAAAATCAGATGCTGTATCAGCAACAGTAGTTATTGACCCTGGACATGGTGGGTATGACCCGGGAAAAGTTGGAGCAAGTGGGTACTATGAGAAAGATATTAACTTGGAGATTTCTCTAAAGCTTAAAAAATATCTTGAGGACAACAATAAAAAAGTTGTTATGACTAGAGAAACAGACGCAGATGTTGACGGTATTCCAGATAAGTTTATAAAAAACAACGATATGCGAGGACGAAAAGAAATTGTTAACGCTAGTGATGCAGATATCGTGGTGAGTATTCATCAAAATGCATTTACCCAAGCTAGTGTTAAGGGTGCACAAGTTTTTTATTATAATGAGCAAAGTCCAGGCAAGGCACTTGCACAGTCTGTCCAAAACAGTATAAAAGAGATTGCAGACCCAAACAATACAAGACAAATAAAAAGTTCTGACTATTATTTGTTACGTATGTCTGACTTGCCAAGCATTATTGTAGAATGCGGGTTTTTGACAAATCCAGAAGAAGAACAATTGTTACGCAGTGAGGAATATCAAGATAAAATGGCACAAGCTATTTATCTGGGTATTGAGGAGTTTTTGGTGAGCAAAAAATAAACATAAAAAAGAGATAGATAAACACGTCTATCTCTTTTTGTTGTATAACGACTCAAGCGTATTTGACAGTTCGCCAAGTTCATTATCAGAAAGCGGGGCGATTGATAGCCTAAAATAGTTGTTTGAGTTTGAACTGCTAAATAAATTTGATGGCGAAACGATAATATTTCGTTTAAGTAATGCTTGATAAATTTCTTGTTCTGATTTAATCCAAAAAAACAAACCGTTTTGAGATATATATGGAATAGATAGAACGTCTAAATCTTGTTCTACTTCTTTTAATATAGACAATATAGAACTATATTTTTGATAACTAGATTCAATAAGCGTTTGTCGTAAATCCCAAAAAAAGTCTGATTCAACATAATACCGAATTAGTCGTTCGGGTAGCATACATTGAATGTTGTCTATAATGCGTTTGTTTAGGGCATCTGGAAGAACAACAAAGCTATAATCTAGGTGTGGCAAATATAGTTTGCAGAAGTTGTATAAATATATAACTCTATCACTTGAATTGTAACAAGGCGAAATTTTTATATCTTCATATACAAAATCTGTAAAAGTGCCGTCCTCAATAATCATACAATCATACTTTTCACACAGTGCAATTATAGCTTTTTTGTTTGCATCGCTATAACATATACCTGTTGGATTTTGAATGTATGGCGTTATTATCACATATGACACGCTTTGCGACTTTAGTTGGGATTCTAGCACTCGTAAGTCTAGTCCATCTTTGGTGACTGGCGTTTCCAGTATTTTAAAGCCTAAGTAACTTAACGTTGATGTGTAACTTATATCTCGGTAAGCTTCAACGCAAATAGTTGACTTGGGGGATAATTTTATGAGTTCTAATAAAAAATTTGGGACATCTTGTATAAGTCGTGTGTGTGCAGGGTATGCATTTACTCCAACTGACTTCAAAAAATCAGCGATAGACTGACGCAAAAGTTGGCGCTCACGATTTAGCGGGTCAATAAATGCTGACCATTCTTCAGTGTCTAATATATCCATTAGTATATCTTTACACATATTTATGTCGAATAATTCTTTTGGAAAATAAATTTTGCTACATGGCATAGGTGAATTTTCTTTTTTTGGGGCACTAGCACGTTGAGGTGAAACATATGTACCACTACCTATATGTGCAATAACATAATTTTTGGACTCAAGTAACTTGTAGGCGTTAACAACCGTATCTCTATTTATTTTAAGTTTGCTCGATAATGTACGTATTGTTGGCAATTTAGTTTGGGTTGGTAGTACACCAGATTCTATTAGTCGTATAAGTTCGTTAGCCAACTGGATATAGAGGGGTGTTGGATCGGCTTTTGAAATTTTGATAGCACCGAACATGATTTTGTCCTCCTTTACAACCTTGTGTATATAATATATATTAATAAAGTATGAAAAATAGACCAAGAAGTATGAGGAGGATATATTTAAGATGATTAATTTTACTTTTATAGAAGATAAATATAATGAGAAGTTTCATGAGCAGGCTTGTATTGACTATACGATTTTTAACTATGGTATGGACTTTAAAAAGATACAGGTTAAAGATATTAGGTGGTTGCTAAACAATGAGCTAAGTAAAGAGCGTTGTAGGGAAAAGTATATAGTTTTGTTGTGTGGGTATTTGATGGCGATAGGGCATCAGCGAGATAGCGAAATGCTTACACGTGCTAAGTTGTATTTGGAGAGCAAAAATTCGGTTAGTGTTATAGATAGTGAAACTTGGGAGGATTGGATATACTTGTTAAGCACTTCAACTTTAAAGGGTAACCATGAAGTATCAGATTTTTTAAAATTGTTTAGTGGGTACAATCAAATTTTGCAAGGGTCAGATGGGGAAGGGCTTAAAAAGTATCAGGAAATAGTTGAAACTGTTGAAGTTGTTTATGGTGTAAGCTTTTTAAGAGATTTTTTGTTTACACATTGTGATGAACTTGTGACGGTAAAATTGCCAGACACGTTGTTGTATATAGGTAATAGCGTATTTTTTGGGTGCTGGAAACTTGAAAAAGTAAATATACCAAGTTCGGTTAAATGTATAGATAGTTGGGCGTTTAGACAGTGTTATAACTTGAAGTGGATTGACATTCCAGAGGGCGTAACTTTTATTGGCAATTCGGCTTTTTATGATTGTGAGAAGTTGGAGGAGATAACACTACCTGAGGGGCTTATTGCAATTGAAAAGCATACGTTTGGGATATGTGCAAGCTTGAGAAAGGTGCATCTGCCTAGTAGCTTGCTTGTGATTAAGGAGTGGGCGTTTATGCAGTGTTACAATTTGCGTGAGATTAATATGCCAGAGGGTGTTGTTTGCGTTGGGGAAAATGTGTTTTTTGATTGTAAGCGACTTAGATAAAAGTTTTAGTTGATTGCAATAACTATCATATGCTAAAATTATTTTATAGAGGTGATAGAAATGTTAAAATTTAAGATAGAAGGTTTGTTTGGGAGATTTAACTATGAATTAGAGTTTAAAAATGATGTGACTATACTAACTGGGCCTAATGGATATGGGAAAACTACCATTTTGCAGTGTATAGAGGCGTTAAGTAAAGCAAATTTATTATTTTTTAAAGAGTTGAATTTTAATAAAATAGAAGTGATATTTGAAAATAAAGAGTATAATATTTTATTAGTTAAAACACCAAAAGAGCTTATTGTTAATAAAGAAATACTAGCGTTAAACTCGATTAAAAATAATAGTCATAAACCAGCAACTATACATCGCGTTACTTTAGAGAATCTTAAACCAATTACTACATGTGAGATAGAAGAAGTATTTTCAAGACGTGATGAAGTATGTAAAGCAATAGGTATTGTATATTTTATTAGAGATCAAAGGATATGGAAGCGACAAAATAATAAAAGCAAACATATTGTTGAAACTATAAATGAATTGTCAGATAAATTGCAAACTAACATAAATCATTTAGCTAACCAATATTCAGCTTTATCCAATGAGCTAGATAGTACGTATCCATTTAGATTGTATGATGCTCATATTAGTATAAAAGAAGAATATTATCAGAAAGAAATGCATAACCTTAAAGCTAAGTTTGAAAAGTTGGTGGAATATAACCTAATAGATAGTCAAATATTTGCTAATTTCGACAATTTAAAGTTTAATGCAGAAAAATCAATAGCTATTAAACTTTATATTGATGATTTTACAAAGAAATATCAGGTATATGAGGATTTTATTATAAAACTAGATTTATTTACTTCAATTATTAATAGCAAACTCACATTCAAACAAATAAAAATTTCACGTATTAATGGAATACAAGTTATAACTGACACAGGTGAAGTATTGTCGTTAAATCAATTGTCATCTGGCGAACAACAACAAATAATTTTATTTTATGAGCTAATTTTTGATACTAACATCAATGAATTAATTTTAATTGATGAACCAGAAATATCTTTACACATTGTTTGGTTAAAAAGTTTTATGGAGGATTTATTGCAAATAATAAAATATAAAGGATTTAGAGTAATAGTTTCGACACATTCTCCACAAATTTTAAGCAATTATTGGGATAGGCAAATTGATTTGGGGGGATTGTATAATGACCAACTCAATTAGAGATAACTTAACTAAAGAAGATATTATTTCTGAATTAGTATTAGCACAACCTTTTACAGATAAAGTTTGTGTTTTAGTTGAAGGTGATGGAGATTGCAAACTATTAAAAAATTTTTTACGTCAAATGTTATTATTTTTAGTTCATATGCTGGAAAAAATGGTATTGAGGAAATAATGCATTATGATAAAATACAGTGGAAGAAAAATGTTATTGCAATAAGGGATAAAGATTACCAAGTTAAGCCTACCAGTAATAACATTTTTTATTATGACTGGTGTTGTTTAGAAATGATGCTTATATATAATGATGAAGTTTTTGAAAGTATCGTAGCTGAATATTATAATGGTTCACTTTCAGCAAATGTATTGAGGGAAACTATATTAGAGCAGTTACAATTTTTAAGTTTGATAAGAAAAGATAATGAACAAAACGACAAAAGGCTAAAATTGAGGGATTTACCTTTGCCTAAGGCATTCAATGAAAATACACAAAAATTAGATGAAAATATTATTATAGTAGAAATAAAAACTAGGAATCCACAATATGTACATAACGAAAATAGTGAGGTATTATCACTAGAAGAGTTATTAGATATTACCCAAGGGCATGACTTTACGAAATTATTAGCAACAATTTGCAATTCTGTACAAAAAAAGGAATTAAAAACACGCAAATAGAAGAGGCACTAAGATGTACATTTTCAAAGAGTCATTTTATGAATACTGCGTTGTATAAAAATTTAGAACAATATCAAATACACAATCAAATTAGCATAGTTTAATTAAGAAAGGTTATAGAGATGAAAGATTTTGTGAAATTTTGGACTGGTAAAGGTTATGAAAAAGGGCAAAGCCAGACGTTTTGGCTAAATTTGTTGCAAAAACTAGGGGTTGAAAATCCGTTTGAGTATATAACTTTTGAAGATAAAGTTGTTATTGACCATACAAGTTTTATTGACGGGTATATTGCCGAAACAAAAGTACTTATTGAGCAAAAAAGTTTAGATAAAGATTTGCGTAAAGGAATTAAGCAGTCGGACGGGTCTGTTTTGACACCGTTTCAGCAGGCGAAAAGGTATTCGGCAGAGTTGCCGTATTCAAGTCGCCCAAGGTGGATTGTAACTTCAAACTTCAAAGAGTTTTTGATATATGATATGGAAAATCCGACAGGAGAGCCGACTTCGTTGCTACTGGAAAACTTAGCGAAAGAGTCGTACAAGCTTAACTTTTTGACTGAGAAAGTTAATGAGGCGGTCAAGCGTGAGCAGGAAATTTCGATTAGGGCTGGGGAGTTTGTTGGAAAGTTGTATGATGCAACTATTAAGCAATATCAAGACCCAACTAACCCTAAATCGCTTGAGAGTTTGAATATGTTTTGTGTACGTATCGTATTTTGTTTGTATGCAGAAGATGCAGGGCTGTTTGAGAAGTCGGGAATTTTTCATGAGTATATGAAAACGTGTACGCCACAAGGGGCAAGGCGTGCATTGAAAGAATTGTTTGAAGTGTTAAACACACCTGCCAATGAGCGTGACCCGTATATGATTGAGGATAATCCGATGCTTGGGGAGTTTTCTTACGTTAATGGTGGGTTGTTTGAGGATATGCGAATTGAGATACCGTCGCTTACACAAGAAATTTTGGATATAATTTTGGCGAAAGCTGATGATGAATTTAATTGGAGCGATATTAGCCCGACTATTTTTGGGGCGTTGTTTGAAAGCACGCTTAACCCTGAAACTCGTAGGGCTGGGGGTATGCATTATACGAGTATCGAAAATATCCACAAGGTGATTGACCCGTTGTTTTTGAATGATTTGAAGGATGAGTTTGATGGGCTTGTTGCGATTAAGGCGGAAAAGACTAGGAAAGCTAAGCTTGAGGAGTTTCAAGTTAAACTTGGTGAATTGAAATTTTTTGACCCTGCTTGTGGTAGTGGTAACTTTTTGACGGAAACTTATTTGTCGCTTAGAAAGCTTGAAAATAAAGTGCTTGAAAATGTTTATGGCGGTCAAATGGTGATGGATATTAGGGGGATTGTTAAAGTTAGCATTGGGCAGTTTTATGGGATTGAAATTAATGATATGGCGACGACGGTTGCTAAAACTGCTTTGTGGATTGCTGAAAGCCAGATGTTGAAACAGACTGAGGAAATTATCCATATGAAGTTGGAGTTTTTTCCGCTTAAAGGGTATGCGAATATTGTTCAGGGGAATGCGCTTACGATAGATTGGGAAAGCGTGATTAGTAAGGAAGATTGTAGTTATATTATGGGTAATCCACCATTTTTGGGAGCGAGAATGCAGTCAAAAGAACAGAAGCAAGATTTATTAAGCTGTTTTGATAAAAAGGCTAAAAATATATCTAATCTTGACTATGTGACAGGTTGG